>JAYVDG010000408.1:0-4548 GCA_043749525.1 Phenylobacterium sp. | reverse complement strand
GATGGGCTTCGGCCACCGGGTCTACCGGGTCCGCGACCCCCGCGCCGATGCGCTCAAGGGCGCCATCCGCCGGATGGGCACCCGGGCCGGGCGGCTGGAATTCGCCGAGGCCGTCGAGCGGGCGGTGCTGGAGATTCTGAAGGCCCACAAGCCCGACCGGTCCCTGGACACCAATGTGGAGTTCTACACCGCCCTGCTGCTGGAGGCCCTGGCCTTCCCGCCCTCGGCCTTCACCTGCGTGTTCGCCATGGGTCGCACCGCCGGCTGGATCGCTCACGCCCGGGAACAACTGGCCGGTGGCCGCCTGATCCGGCCGCAGTCGGTCTATGTCGGGCCCACCCCTCGGGTCGCCGCATAGGACCTGAGAGTCGTTAGCGCTGGGGTCGCGTGCTGGGCCGCACTAGATAGGGTTCATGCACGCCCCCGCCGGCCTCGACCCCAAGACCGCCGCCGCCCTGACGCGGAGGATCACCCTGCTATCGGTGGCCACGGCCACGGTGCTGGTGGCGATCAAGGCCGGGGTCTGGCTGGTTTCCGGCTCCGTGGCCCTGCTGGCCTCGGCGGCGGACTCAGGGCTGGACCTGATCGCTAGCCTGGTGACCTTCTACGCTGTCCGCTACGCCCAGGCGCCGCCGGACGCCGAGCACCGGTTCGGACACGGCAAGGCCGAGGCCTTCGCCAGCCTGACCCAGGCGGGCCTGGTCTTCGCCTCGGCCGCCCTGATCGGCCAGGAGGCGATTGTTCACATCCTGCATCCCACCCCGGTCGCCAATGAGGGCTGGGCGGTGGCGGTGATGGCGGTCTCCACCGGGCTGACCGGCCTACTGATCGTGGCCCAGGGGCGGGTGCTGAAACAGACCAACTCGGTGGCGGTGTCCGGCGACCGGGCCCACTACATGACCGATGTGGCCTCCAACATCATCGCGCTCGCCGGCATCGGCGCGGCGGCCTGGCTGGGCTGGCTGTCCCTGGACGCCTTCGCGGGCCTGGCGGTGGCCGCCCTACTGCTATGGGCCGCCATCGGCGTGTTCCGCGAGGCCTCGGGCCAGCTGCTGGACCATGAACTGCCCGACGCCGACCGCGCCCGCATCGTCGAATTGGTGGCGCAGGACCCGCGCCTGACCGACGTGCACCAGCTGCGCACCCGCGCCTCGGGACCCTATGTCCACATGCAGATGCACGTGGACATCGACCCAGGCCTGACCCTGGAGGCGGCCCACCACCTGATCGTCGAGGCCGAGGCGCGAATCCTGGCGGAGTTCCCCCACGCCGATATCCTGATCCACGCCGATCCGCGCGGCCGCGCCGAGCCGCATGGCGGGGCATTCGCCGAGCAGGCGCAGTAAACGCGCCCTTAACGCCACCTGTGGTAGGCCGTTCAAGTCCCCATGACCGACCGCATCCTGCACCATTTCCCCCTCGACCCCGCCTCGCGCCAGGTGCGTCTGGCGCTGGGCGAAAAGCGCTTGGCTTTCACCGAGCAGATGGTGCGTTACTGGGAGCGCCCCAAGGAGCTGGTGAGCCTCAACGCCTCGGGCCTGACGCCGGTGCTGACCGAGGGATCGCTGGTGCTCTGCGAGAGCCGGGCGATCCTC
Organism: Phenylobacterium sp.; assembly: GCA_043749525.1. Classification (GTDB taxonomy): domain Bacteria; phylum Pseudomonadota; class Alphaproteobacteria; order Caulobacterales; family Caulobacteraceae; genus Phenylobacterium. Next base: position 2,953 of record JAYVDG010000408.1, on the reverse strand, counting down.
GATCACCTGGAAGAGACCTATCCCGAACCCGCCCTGCTGGGCCGGCAACCTGGCGAACGGGCCGAGGCTCGGCGTCTGCTGCAATGGTTCGACCGCAAGTTCGACTACGAGGTCGGCGGCTTCATTCTGCACGAGAAGATGGAGAAGCGGCTGCTGGGCCTGGGCGCGCCCGACCTGGCGTCGCTGCGCCAGGGACGCGAGGCGCTGCGCGGCCACATGCTCTATATCGACTCGCTGCTGGCCGACCGCGACTGGCTGGCGGGGACGCGGCTGTCGTTGGCGGATTTCGCGGCGGCGGCGCACCTCTCGGTGATCGACTATTTCGGCGACGTGCCCTGGGCGGACTTCCAAGCCGTCAAGACCTGGTACATGAAGCTGAAATCGAGGCCGGCCTTCCGGCCGCTGCTGGCCGACCGCTGGCCCGGCCTCGCGCCGGCGCCGCATTATGACGACCTCGACTTCTGAGCTGATCGCCGCCAAGGCCTGCGAGCTGGGCTTCGACGCCTGCCGTTTCGCGCGCGTCGATGAGGCGTGGGCGGCCGGCGGAAGGCTGCTGGAATTCATCGACCACGGCCGCCACGGCGAGATGGACTGGATGGCCACGACGGCCGAGCGCCGCGCCCACCCGAACGCCATGTGGGGCGGGGCCCGGTCGGCCATCATACTGGGCGTGAACTACGGCCCCGACACCAACCCCCTGGAGGCCCTGGCCCACAGGGATCGCGGCGTGATCTCGGCCTATGCTCAGGGCGACGACTATCACGAGCTGATCAAGGGGCGGCTGAAGCAGCTGGCCTCGTGGCTGGCGGCGAAGTTCGGCGGCGAGCTGAAGGTGTTCGTCGATACCGCGCCGCTGATGGAAAAACCCCTGGCGGCGCGGGCCGGCCTCGGCTGGCAGGGCAAGCACACCAACCTGGTGAGCCGGGAGTTCGGCTCCTGGCTGTTCCTGGGCTCGATCCTGACCGAGCTGGAAATCGCGCCGGATGCGCCGGAGGTGGAGCACTGTGGGTCCTGCCAGGCCTGCCTGGACATCTGCCCGACCAAGGCCTTCCCGGCGCCGTTCCAGCTGGATGCCCGGCGCTGCATCTCCTACCTGACCATCGAGCTCAAGGGACCGATCCCGCGGGAGTTCCGGGTGGCGCTGGGCAACCGCATCTACGGCTGCGACGACTGCCTGGCGGTCTGCCCCTGGAACAAGTTCGCCGCCACCGCGCGGGAGCAGAGGCTGCACGCCCGCGACGCCCTGAAGGCGCCGGGCCTGCGGGAGTTGGCGGCGTTGGATGATGCGAGTTTCCGGACGCTGTTCGCCAAGAGCCCGGTGAAACGGATCGGCCGCGAGCGGTTCGTGCGCAACGTGCTCTACGCCGTGGGAAATTCAGGCGACGCAGGGCTGGCGCAGGTGGCCGAGGGGTTGCTGGCCGATCCCTCGGCCCTGGTGCGCGGGGCGGCGGTCTGGGCGCTGGGGCGGCTGTTGGATGCCGGGGCGTTCGAGGCGCTGCGGCTCCCACAGAATGAAAATGACCCCGACGTCCTCGCCGAATGGGGCTCAGCCTCAACTGTCATCCCGGTTTCCACGTAGCGGAAGACCGGGACCCAGAAGCATCGATTTCTCCGGCAAGCCCCGCGCATATGGGTCCCGGACAAGCGCTCCGCGCTTTCCGGGATGACACTCTTAAGAGACTTGCCAGCCCAGGACAGCATCCGAGGCTTGCGCCGCCTTCGCCCGCACGAAGCCGTCCCGTTCCTGCAGCCGCGCCCAATAGGCCACCACCGCCGGGCTGAACCGCGCGTCGAGCTCCAGCGTCTCGGCCAGGAGCAGGGCGTAGCCCACCGAGATGTCCGCCCCGGTGAACCGCCCCGCGCAGTACCAGCCGCTGTTGGCGGCGAGCCTCGGCTCCAGCCCCTTCAGTCGCGCGGTGAACCAGCGGCCGTAGTCGTCGGCGACCTGGGGGTTGCGGCGGTCCTTCGGCTCCAGGCGCGTGTAGCGGAGCACCAGGGTCTGGGGGAAGGTCAGCGTCGCCTCACCGAAATGCAGGCCGTTCAGCCAATCGCCATAGGCGGGATCGCCGGGCTCCACCGACAGGGCCGAGGGGCCATCGCGGGTGGCGAGATACTGGATGATGGCCGCGCTCTCGGTCATCCGCGTCGGGCCGTCCACCAGCAGCGGTATGGTGCCCAGCGGGTTCTCCGCCAGATAGTCGGGCGCCAGCACTCGGGGCGGAAAGGGCAGCAGCTTCAGCTCATAGGCCAGGCGCAGCTCCTCCAGGGCCCAGAGAGCCCGGAACGAGCGCGCATCGGCGCAGTGGTAAAGCGTCAAAGCCATGAGTTAGTCAGCGTAGACCGCAGCGCGCTTCTGCATGTTGGACATCACCGCCTCGACCTGGTTGGGCGAGCCGATCAGGGCGCCCTGCTCCTTGCTTTCGGCCAAGAGGATGGCGGGCTGGTCGGCGTCATGGGCCATGTCCAGCAGGCGCTTGGAGCCCTTGATGGCGTCGGGGTTCTTGGCGGCGATCTCGGCCGCCAGGGCCAGGGCCTCGGCGAGCGGGTCGGCGCAGACGCGGGTGGCGAAGCCGAGGCGCAGAGCCTCCTCGCCGTTGAAGATGCGGCCGGTGTAGGTCAGCTCCCGGGCCACGTCGTCACGCACCAGGCGCTTCATGAGGACGACACCGCCCATGTCGGGAACCAAGCCCCATTTGATCTCCATCACCGCCATGCGGGTGTCGGCGGTGACGAAGCGCAGATCGGCGCCGAGGGCCAGCTGGAAGCCGCCGCCGAAGGCCACGCCGTGGATGGCGGCGATCACCGGCACGGTCTGTTCGCGCCAGACCATCACCGCGTGCTGGGCCCGGTTGGAGCCGCCCGGGGTGCGCCTGGGGGTCAGCAGGGCCTCGCCGGTGGAGGACTGGCCGCCCGAGCGCTCGCCCGAGGCCATCTTGCCGAAATTGCCCATGTC
>JAYVDG010000407.1:0-4554 GCA_043749525.1 Phenylobacterium sp. | reverse complement strand
TCCGCGACCTCACGCCCCAGGGCGGCTACCTGCTGCTATTTGACCCCCTCGACGGGTCCAGCAACATCGACGTGAACGTCTCCATCGGCACCATCTTCTCCATCCTGCCGGCCCCCAAGGTGGGCGCCCCGCGCACGGCGGTGCTGGCGGACTTCCTGCAGAAGGGCCGCGCCCAGGTCGCCGCCGGCTATGTGGTCTACGGGCCGCAGACGACCCTGGTCCTGACCCTGGGCGACGGCGTCCACGCCTTCACCCTCGATCCCGACACCGGCGACTGGCTGCAGACAGGTTCCGGGATCACCATTCCGCCCGAGACCCAGGAATACGCCATCAACGCCTCGAACCTGCGCCACTGGGCGCCGGCGGTGCGCGGCTATGTCGAGGTCTGCCTGGCGGGCGAGACCGGGCCCCGGGGCAAGAACTTCAACATGCGCTGGATCGCCTCGATGGTGGCCGACGTCCACCGCATCATGATGCGCGGCGGCGTCTTCCTCTACCCATGGGACGCCCGCGAGCCCGACCGGGCCGGAAAGCTGCGGCTGATGTACGAGGCCAACCCCATGTCCCTGCTGGTGGAACAGGCCGGCGGCGCGGCCTTCGACGGCCACGGCGCCATCCTCGACGCCGAGGTCACCGACCTGCACCAGCGCATCTCGGTGATGCTGGGCTCACGCGCCGAGGTTGCGCACATCGAGCGCCTGCACCAGGACGCCAGAACCTAGGCGTCCATGTCCAACGAATAGCCCGCCGAGCGCACGGTGCGGATCGGATCGGGGTCGGCTTCCTGGCGATTCAGCGCCTTGCGCAGCCGGCCGATATGGACGTCCACCGTGCGGGCCTCGACATAGACGTCGGAGCCCCAGACGGCGTCCAGCAGCTGCTCGCGGGAGAAGACCCGCCCCGGGTGCTGCATCAGATAGTCCAGCAGGCGGAACTCGGTGGGGCCGAGGTGGATTTCGCTGCCCGCCCGCTTAACCCGGTGGGCGACGCGGTCGATCACCAGGTCGCCGATGTGGACGCGGTCCTCGGCCAGGCCCGGCCGGATGCGGCGCAGCACCGCGCGGATACGGGCCGAGAGCTCGCTCATGGCGAAGGGTTTGATGATGTAGTCGTCGGCGCCGGTGTCCAGGCCGCGGATACGGTCGCTCTCCTCGCCGCGCGCCGTCAGCATGATGATCGGCACGTTGCGGGTCTCCGTGCGCTGGCGAAGCCGGCGGCAGACCTCGATCCCGGAGACCTTGGGCAGCATCCAGTCCAGCACCACCAGGTCGGGCAGACGCTCACTGACCTGGGTCAGGGCCTCTTCGCCGTCCATGGCAACGGCGACGTCGTAGCCTTCCTTCTCGAGATTGTACTGCAGGAGGGTCGACAGCGCGTCTTCGTCCTCCACCACCAGGATGTAGGGGATCATGCTCAGATGTCCCTCGCCAGGGCGTCGGTCTTGGGCCGCGCCGAGCCGATGGTTTCGGCCCCGGTGATCTCGTAGTGGATGATCTCGGCGATGTTGGTGGCGTGGTCGCCGATGCGCTCCAGGTTCTTGGCCACGAACAGCATGTGGGCGCAGGCGGTGATCGTGCGCGGGTCGCCCATCATGTAGGTCAGCAGTTCCCGGAACAGGCTGTTGTAGTGCTCGTCCACCTCGTCGTCGCGGGACCAGACGGCGAGCGCGCGGTCGAGATCCGAGGCGGTATAGGCGTCGAGCACGTCCTTCAGTCGGCCCAAAACGAGCTTACCCATCCGCTCAATGGATCGGGTCAGCGGGCTCATCGGTTCGGCCTCGGTGAGCACCAGGGTGCGCTTGGCGATGTTCTTGGCCAGGTCCCCACAGCGTTCGAGGTTCATGGCGATCTTCATCGCCGCCACCGTCTTGCGCAGGTCATTGGCCATTGGCTGACGCAGGGCGATCAGGCGGATGGCCTTGCGCTCGATGTCGGCCTCCAGCACGTCCAGGCGCTCGTCGCGGCCGACCACGGCCTCGGCCAGGGCGGTGTCGCGGCGGACCACGGCTTCGATGCCGTCGCCCACCTGGGCCTCGGTCAGGCCGCCCATGCGCGCGCATTCGGCGGTGAGCGTGTTCAGCTCGTCTTCGTAGGATTTGACGATGTGCTCGTTCATGTCCGTGTCCCCTAGCCGAACCGGCCGGTGATGTAGTCCTGGGTGCGGCTGTCGCGCGGGTTGGTGAAAATCTCGCCGGTGGGACCGGCCTCCACCAGCTTGCCCAGGTGGAAGAAGGCGGTCTTCTGCGACACCCGCGCGGCCTGGGCCATGGAGTGGGTGACGATGACGATGCAGTACTGGTTGCGCAGCTCGTCGATCAGCTCCTCGATCCGCGCCGTGGCGATGGGGTCCAGGGCCGAGCAGGGCTCGTCCATCAGGATCACCTCGGGGCTGACGGCGATGGCGCGGGCGATCACCAGACGCTGCTGCTGGCCGCCGGAGAGGCCGGTGCCGGGCTGGTGCAGCCGGTCGGCCACCTCACCCCACAGGCCCGCCCGCTTCAGCGAGGATTCCACCACCGCCTCCAGCTCGGCCTTGCTGCTGGTCAGGCCGTGGATGCGCGCGCCATAGGCGACGTTCTCGAAGATGGTCTTCGGGAAGGGGTTGGGCTTCTGGAACACCATGCCAACCCGGGCCCGCAGGATGACAGGGTCGATGGCCTTGTCGTTGACGTCCTCGCCGTCCAGCTCGATCCGCCCGCGCACCGTGGCGCCGGGGATTGTGTCGTTCATCCGGTTGATGCAGCGCAGGAAGGTGGACTTGCCGCAGCCGGAGGGCCCGATCAGGGCGGTGACCGCCTTTTCCGGCACGTCCAGGGAGACGTCGAACAGGGCCTGCTTGTCACCGTAGAAGACGTTGACGTCACGGGCGCGGATCTTGACCGCGTGCTGCGGTCCGTCGGTGTGGGCGCGGTCGACGGCGATGTGGACGGGCGCTGAGCCGTGGGCCTGGCTGTCGTCGCGCTGGCTGGGCATGGGGGACCTTGAGGTTTGACGCGGGATCATCGGACTACCACCGGCGTTCGAAGCGGCGGCGAAGCAGGATCGCGGCCAGGTTCATGACGATCATGAAGGCGAGGAGGACCAGGATGGCCGCCGCGGTGCGCTCGTGGAAGGCGCGCTCCGAGGCGTTTTCCCAGATGAAGACCTGGACCGGCAGGACGGTGGCCGCCCCGGTGAAGCCCTCGGGCACGCCGGGGACGAAGGAGATCATGCCGATCATCAGCAGGGGCGCAGTCTCGCCCAGTGCATGGGCCAGGGACAGGATCGCGCCGGTCATCACGCCGGGCATGGCCAGCGGCAGGACGTGGTGGAACACCGTCTGGGTGCGCGAGGCGCCGACGCCCAGAGCGGCTTCCCGGATCGAGGGTGGCACCGCCTTCAGCGCCGAGCGGGTGGCGATGATGACGGTGGGCAGAGCCATCAGGGCCAGGACCAGGCCACCCACCAGGGGTGAGGACCGGGGCACGTGCAGCCAGTTGATGAACACCGCCAGGCCCAGCAGGCCGTAGACGATGGAGGGGACGGCGGCGAGGTTGTTGATGTTGACCTCGATCAGGTCGGTCCAGCGAGTCTTGGGCGCGAACTCTTCGAGATAGGTGGCCGCCAGCACGCCGATGGGCACGGCCAGGACCGCGGTGACTAGCAGCATCATGGCCGAGCCGACCACGGCGCCGAATACGCCGGCCTGCTCCGGTTCAGTGGAGTCGGACTTTGTCAGGAAGCCGAAGTTGAAGCCCTTGGTCACCGCGCCGGAGGCCTGCGTCTTGTCGAGCCAGGCCAGTTGCCGGTCATCGAGCTTGCGCTCGTCCTGCGGCGTCGAGCGCTTCAGCTCGCCCTTGTAGTAGAGGGCGGCGTCAGCCTTGACCGGGCCGGTCAGGGTGACCCGCTTGCCGATCAGCGACGGGTCGGCTTTGACCATCTTGAGCAGCTGGAAGCCGAAATCGTTGGAGATGATGTCCATCATCTTGCCCGAGGTCTCGCCGAACTCGTCGTCCTTCTCCCCCAGCCTGGCCAGCATCTGGTCGGCCACCAACAGGTCGAAATTGGCGCCGCCGATATCGGCGGCGTCTACCTTGGCGGGGTCGACATAGATGGTCTGGGTGACCTCGTAGTCGATGAAGGTCGAGTAGCCCTGCAGGCCGATCCGGCCCACCAGCAGCGCCAGGAATCCGAGGGCGAAGACGATGGCCAGCTGGCCGTAGAGGCGGAACCGGCGCTCCTGAGCGTAGCGCTTCTTCAGACGCGTCTCCAGCCCGAGGCGGAAGGCGGCCTTGTCCATGGGGAGGGCGGCGTCAATCATACTGTTCCCGGTATTTCTGGACGATGCGCAGGGCGATCACGTTCAGGATGAAGGTCACCACGAAGAGGGTGAGCCCCAGACCGAAGGCCGACAGCGTCTTGGGGCTGTCGAATTCCTGGTCGCCGGTCAGCAGGGTGACAATCTGCACCGTCACCGTCGTTACCGTGTCCAGGGGATTGAGGGTGGTCTTGGCCTGAAGCCCGGCGGCCATGGTGACGATCATGGTCTCGCCTATGGCCCGCGACACGGCCAGCA
>JAYVDG010000406.1:0-4559 GCA_043749525.1 Phenylobacterium sp. | reverse complement strand
TCGTGGTGAAGGATCGCATCGTCAACATCGTGGCAAGCTGAGGCACATGGCTCGCATCGCAAGCATAGGCGCCCTGGCGCTCGTCGCCCTCGCCCTGGCGGGTTGCGGCTTCACGCCGCTCTACGGACGCCCCGGCGTCGGCGCGGCCCTGTCCTCTGTGCAGGTCTCCGCCCCGGCGGGCCGGGCCGGCCAACTGATGCGCGAGCATCTGGACGACGCGCTCTCCCGCGACTCCAACCTCAAGCCGCAGTACCGCATGGACCTGCAGATTTCCGAGCAGCGCTATCCCCGCGGGATCCGCGTCGACAACGTCGCCACCCGCTACGAATATGTGCTCACCGCCGCCTACACCCTGGTCTCCACCGCGTCGGGCAAGGCGGCCAAGGTCGGCCGCGTGCGGGTCGAGGTGACCTATGACAGCGCCGACCAACCCTATGCCTCGGTCGCCGCCCAGCAGGACGCCCAGGACCGCGCCGCCGGCGAGGCCGCCCGCAAGATCGAGCTCGAGCTCGCCACCTGGCTGTCGGGCAAGTCGTAAGGCTCGCCGATGATCCTCGCCAAGCGGCCGGACATCGAACGTTTTCTCGGCTCGCCGGATAAGGGTGTCCGCGCCGCCTTGATCTATGGCCGCGACATGGGCGTGGTGCGTGAGCGCGCCAACCAGCTGGCCAAGAAGGTCTGCGACCGCCCCGACGATCCCTTCGACGTGGCCCTGCTCACCGATGGCGACCTCGACGGCGACGGCGCGCGGCTGGAGGGGGAGCTGGCGGCACAGTCCCTGATGGGCGGCCGGCGGCTGGTGCGGCTGAAGTTCGCCACCGAGAAGGCGGCCCTGGACAGGATGACCGCCGAGGCCCTGACCCGGCACGCGGCCGGCGAGCTCAACCCCGACGCCTTCCTGCTGATCGAGGCCGGAAACCTCGACCGCACCTCCGCCCTGCGAAAGGCCGCCGAGAAGGCGCCGGGCGCCGCTGCCATCCCCTGCTACGAGGACGAGCCCGGGGACATCGCCCGCCTGGTGCGCGAGGCGCTCTCCAAGGACGGGGTCGGGCTCACCAGCGAAGCTCTGCAGGTCTTCGTCGGCCGCATGCCCAAGGAGCGCGGCGTCGCCCGCCAGGAGATCGAGCGCCTGGCCCTGTTCCTCGGTCCCGGCAGCGGCGTGACAGCGAATCCCAAGGATCTGGAGGACTTCCTCGGCGTCGAGCCCGAAGCCTCGCTCTCCGACGCCGCCGCCGACGCCTTCGGCGGACGGCTGGCCGAAGCCCAGGCCGGCCTGCGCCGCGCCGCCGCCGAAGGGGAGGGCGGGCCCGCCGCCGTCCGGGCGCTGGGCATGTATCTCGGCCGCATGCGCCGCACCCTGACGCTGGCCAAGTCCGGCGCCGGGCTGCAGGAGGCCGCCAAGGCCTCGGGCGTGTTCTGGAAGAGCGAACGGGAATTCCTGCGCCAGGCCCGCACCTGGACCCTGCCGGAACTCGACCGCATCCAGCCCGAGGTGCTCGCCGCCGACAAGGCCTGCAAGACCGCGGGCTCCCCCGACGCCCTGATCGCTGAACGCCTGGCCCTGCAGATCGCCGGCCGCGCCAAACGGCTGGGCCTCTGATGCGTGCGCTTCTGCTGACCGCCGCCGTGCTGGCCACCCCCGCCGCGGCCCAGGCCGAGGACCTGCTGGACGCCTATGCTAGTCCCCAGACCCTGGTCACCCTGCCCGACGGGCGGAAGCTGAACTTCCACTGCTCCGGCGTCGGCAGTCCCCTGGTGATCCTCGACGGCGGCTGGAGCGCCACGGTCCTGACCTGGCGCAAGGTGCAGCCGCAGGTCGCCAACCTGACCCGGGTCTGCGCCATGGATCGGGCGGGGATGGGCTTCAGCAGTCCCGGCCCCTTGCCGCGCGACACCGCCAGCATCGTCGCCGACCTGCACACGGCCCTCCACATCCCCGGCATGCCCGGTCCCTATGTCCTGGTCGGTCATTCCCTCGGCGGCATGAACGTGCGGCTCTACGCCTCGCTCTATCCCGAGGACGTGGCGGGGCTGGTGCTGGTGGATCCGGCCAATCCGAACCAGGACAAGCGCTTCGCCGACGTCTCCCCCACCGTGGCGGCGGTGACCGGCGGCGAGATCACCTCGGCCCGCCGTTGCGCCGACCTCGCCCGAGCCAACGCCCTGAAACCGGCCGCGGCCGAATGGGCGACCTGCGCCGGCGATCCCCCCACCGACTGGCCCGAGGATCTGCGCGCCCACGTCATCGCCCAGCGCGAAGACGCGGCGGCCGCCCGTCAGCGGCTGTCGGAGATCGAGAGCGTCGCCGAGCCGGACTCCAGACAGGTCGAGGTCGCCAAGGTCAGCCTCGGCGACATCCCGCTGATCGTGCTGACCGCCGAGGGCACATCGAAGGATCCCTCCATCCCGCTCGCCGACCAGCTGGCCATGGCCAAGCTGTGGTCGACGATGCACGATGAAGCGGCCGCCCTCTCGACCCTGGGGTCCAACCGCCTGGTGCTCGGCAGCGGCCACAATATCCAGAGCGAGAAGCCCGACGTGGTGGTCACCACCATCACCGAGGTGGTCGCGGCGGGCCGGGCGAAGACGGCGGCGAAAACGGCCGAAAAGCAGCCGATTGCGCCCAGGCCCGAGAACTAGGAATTCTTGCCTTATATCAATGTGTTATGCTGAATTCAGCCCGATCTGTCCACAGGCCTTCACGCAAGGCCCGTCCAGGGATACGGCGCGCCGCCCGCTGTGCGCCACAGAGCCGATTTTGAATTGGCGGTTTTCGGACCTAAACGCGAGTGAGCCGACGGCAGACCTCGTCGAGCTGTTCGAGGCTGGCATACTTAACCCTCAACTCGCCGACGCCGCCCTTGTCGATCACCTCGACGGTCAGGCCGAGCGCCTCCGACAGGTCGACCTCGAGGGCCTGGGTGTCGGTGTCCTTTGGCGGCTTGGGCGGCGAGGCCTTGGGCGCCGCGCCGCCGCTCGATTCCTTGCGGACCAGCGATTCGGTGTCGCGCACCGACAGACCCTTGGCGATGACCAGGTCGGCCAGGGCCTGGGGGTCGGCGGCGCCGAGCAGGGCGCGCGCGTGACCCGCGGTGATCCTGCCTTCCATGAGGTAGTGGCGGACCGGATCGGGTAGGGCCAGCAGCCGGACCAGGTTGGCCACGTGGCTGCGGCTCTTGCCGACCGCGTCGGCGACCTCGGCGGCGCTGCGGCCGTGGACCTCCACCAGCTGCTGATAGGCGTTGGCCTCTTCGATGGGGTTCAGCGCCGTGCGCTGGACGTTCTCGATGACGCCGATCTCCAGCACCTGGATATCGTCCAGCTCGCGGACCAGGGCCGGCAGCACATGCAGACCGGCCTTCTGGCTGGCGCGCCAGCGGCGTTCGCCCGCGACGATCTCGAAGTGGCCGTCCATCCCTGGGGCCGGCCGCACCAGGATCGGCTGCAGCACGCCCTTGATGCGGATCGAGGCGGCGAGCTCCTCGATCTCCGCCTCGGAGAACACCCAACGCGGCTGCTTCTCGTTGCGATGGATCAGCTCGATGGGGATGTCGCGCAGGCCGCCGGCCACGCCCGCGTCCACCGGCGTCTCTTCGACCTCGCCCAGCAGAGCCGACAGCCCCCGGCCCAGTCCGCGTTTCTCGACCATCATGTTTTCCTCAGGCGGCTTGGGCGCGGCGGTCGCGTTCGCGCACCACCACTTCGCGGGCCAGCTTCAGATAGGCCTGGCTGCCCGCGCATTTCAGATCATAGACCAGTACCGGCTTGCCGAAACTGGGCGCCTCGGACACCCGCACATTGCGCGGGATCACCGTGGCGTAGACCGTGCCGCCGAAGTGGGCGCGCACATCCTTGGCCACCTGTTCCGACAGGCTGTTACGGCGATCGTACATGGTCAGCACCACCCCCTGGATCTCCAGGTTCGGATTGAGGCTGCCGCGCACCAGCTCGATGGTCCGCACCAGCTGGCTGAGGCCCTCCAGGGCGAAGAACTCACACTGCAGGGGCACCAGCACCGCGTCCGACGCCGCCATGGCGTTGACCGTCAGCAGGTTAAGGGACGGCGGGCAGTCGATCAGCACGTATGTGTAAGAGCCCGACTGGCGGATCGGGTCGATGGCGTCGCGCAGCTTGAAGGACCGCCGCGCCTGCTGGCCCAGCTCCAGCTCCACCCCCGACAGGTCGGCATGGGCCGGGACGATGTCGAGGCCGGGCAGGGCGGTTTCCACGATGGCGTCGGCCAGGGACGCGTCGCCCATCAGCACGTCATAGAGGGTGATCTTGCGCTTGGCGTGCGGGATGCCGAGGCCGGTGGAGGCGTTGCCCTGCGGATCGGAGTCGATCAGCAGCACACGCTCGCCGACGGCGGCCAGGGCGGTGCCCAGGTTGATAGCCGTCGTGGTCTTGCCCACGCCGCCCTTCTGGTTGGCGACCACCAGGACGCGGAGCGCCCGATGCGTTTTCTGATCAGCGGCCACGGTTCAACTTTCTCACGCGTACGATGCGCCCGCGCGCATCACTGAAGCTGGGCAGGATGTCCGCCTCAAAGCTCCAAGACT
>JAYVDG010000405.1:0-4585 GCA_043749525.1 Phenylobacterium sp. | reverse complement strand
GCATGCCGTGGATCACCGAGCCCGCGCCCAGGAACAGCAGCGCCTTGAAGAAGGCGTGGGTGAACAGGTGGAACATGGCCGCCTGATAGGCGCCCACGCCGGCGGCGAAGAACATGTAGCCGAGCTGCGAGCAGGTCGAATAGGCGATGACCCGCTTGATGTCGTTCTGGGCCAGGCCGACGGTCGCCGCGAACAGGGCGGTGACCGCGCCGATCAGGGTGACGATCTGTTTGGCGACCGGGGCGTACTCGAACATCGGCGACAGCAGGCAGACCATGTAGACGCCGGCGGTCACCATGGTGGCGGCGTGGATCAGTGCCGAGACCGGGGTCGGGCCTTCCATGGCGTCCGGCAGCCACGTGTGCAGGAAGAACTGCGCCGACTTGCCCATGGCGCCCACGAACAGCAGGGCGCAGGCGAGATCAACCGCGTGGAACCAGTGACCGGCGAAGAACCAGCCCTTGTCGGCGAACTCGGCGACGCGGGGGAAGATCTCGGCGAACTGGATCGTGCCGAAAATCCAGTAGACGGTCATGATGCCGAGCGCGAAACCGAAGTCCCCCACCCGGTTGACCACGAAGGCCTTGATGGAGGCGGCGTTGGCGGTGGGCTTGTGGAACCAGAAGCCGATCAGCAGGTAGCTGGCCAGGCCCACCCCTTCCCAGCCGAAGAACAGCTGCATGAAGTCGGCGGCGGTCACCAGCGCCAGCATGGCGAAGGTGAACAGCGACAGATAGGCGAAGAACCGCGGCTTGGACGGGTCCTCGGCCATGTAGCCCCAGGAGTAGAGGTGGACGAGCGAGGAAACGCTGGTCACCACCACGAGCATCACGGCCGACAGGGTGTCGATGCGGATCGACCAGTTGGACTGGAAGTCGCCGATATTGATGAAGGGCAGCAGGTGGACGGTGAACTTGGCCGGCCAGTCGCCCCAGATCACCCCATGGAAGGTGGTCCAGGCGATGGCGCAGGACAGGAACAGGGCGCCCGTGGTGATGGCCTGCGAGGCCAGGTTGCCGATGCGGCGGCCGGACAGGCCCGCGATCATGGCGGCGACCAGGGGCGCGAAGACCGCGATGGTGACGAGAAGCTGAGGGGTCATGGTCGGGTCCTCAACCCTTCATCACGGAGACGTCGTCCACGGCGATGTCGCCGCGGTTACGGAAGAAGGTCACCAGGATGGCCAGGCCGACGGCGGCCTCGGCCGCTGCGACGGTCAGCACGAACAGGGCGAAGATCTGCCCCGTCACGTTGTGCAGATAGACCGAGAACGCCACCAGGTTGATGTTCACGGCGAGCAGGATCAGCTCAATCGACATCAGGATGACGATGATGTTCTTGCGGTTCACGAAGATCCCGAACACCCCGATGGTGAACAGGATCGCGGCGACCGCCAGGTAGTGGGCGAGCCCGATGCTCATTCGTCGATCCCCGCGCCGGGTTTGATGGAAATGACCCGCATGCCGGTCGCAGGACCGCGCGCCACCTGGTCGGCGATCACTTGCCGGCGCACGCCGGGCTTATGGCGCAGGGTCAGCACGATGGCGCCGATCATGGCCACCAGCAGCACCAGACCCGCCGCCTGGAAGAAGTAGATGTAGTCGGTATAAAGCACGCGGCCGATGGTCTCGGCGTTGGAGATGTCCACGCCCGAGGCCTGGGGCGTGTCGTTGAGCCGGGCCGCGCCGCCGGTGGAGACCGCGGTGGAGACCAGGATCATCTCGAATGCCAGGATGCCGGCGACCCCTGCCCCCAGCGGCATGTAGCGGGCGAAGCCCTGCCGCAGCGAGGCGAAGTCGACGTCGAGCATCATGACGACGAACAGGAACAGCACCGCGACGGCGCCGACATAGACGACCACCAGGAGCATGGCGAGGAACTCGGCCCCCAGCATGACGAACAGCCCTGCGGCGGAGAAGAAGGCCAGGATCAGGAACAGCACTGAGTGCACCGGGCTGCGGGCCGAAACCACGCAGACACCGGCGACCAGGGTCACCGTCGCCAGCAGATAGAATGCGATCGCCTGAACGGCCATGACGGCTCTTCTCAGCCCCTTAATTTCAGTGACCGGCGCCTGACGGCGACGCGGTGATTAGCTTTCGGAATCGCGCCCGGGTCTTACCGGTAGGGCGCGTCCAGTTCCAGATTCTTCGCGATCTGCCGCTCCCAACGGTCCCCGTTATCGAGCAGGCGTTCCTTGTCGTAGTAGAGTTCTTCGCGGGTCTCGACGGCGAACTCGGTGTTGGGGCCCTCGACGATGGCGTCCACCGGGCAGGCCTCCTGGCACAGGCCGCAGTAGATGCACTTCACCATGTCGATGTCGTAGCGGGTGGTGCGGCGGCTACCGTCTTCGCGGGGCTCGGCCTCGATGGTGATGGCCTGGGCCGGGCAGATGGCTTCGCACAGCTTGCAGGCGATGCAGCGCTCTTCGCCGTTCGGATAGCGGCGCAGGGCGTGCTCGCCCCGGAAGCGAGGCGACTGCGGCCCGCGCTCATAGGGATAGAGCACGGTGGCCTTGGGGCGGACCATGTACTTCATGGCCATCCCGAAGGCGCCGACGAAGTCCATCAGCGCCGCGCCTTTTACGGCCTGGCTAATACGCTGCATCATAGCGGTCACTTTCGTTTGCAGACGTAGGCGGTGATCGACTGAGGATCACCTTCCTTCGCCAGCTGCAGGTCGCCGCCCTTGGCCAGGCACGCGTCGCGGGCCGCCTTCAGGGCGTCATAGCTCGCCACCCCGCCATCGGGCGTGACGCCGCTGGCGCAGGCGGCGCAGAGCATCAGGCTGGAGATGACGAGCAGGATCCTCATGCCACGTGCGGTCCGAAGACGCGCCAGGCCGCCACCAGGACCACAGCGATACCGGCGGTGGGCAGGAAGACCTTCCAGCCCAGGCGCATCAGCTGGTCGTAGCGGTAGCGAGGCACGATGGCCTTCGCCATGGCGATCAGGAAGAAGAAGAAGCAGGTCTTCGCGAAGAACCACATCAGGCCGTAGAAGCCCTGCGCCATGTCCCCCCATTGGTGGACGAAGGCGAAGTCGATGGGCGCCTGCCAGCCGCCGAAGAACAGCAGCGAGATCAGCGAGCACATCAGCACAATGTTCACCAGCTCGCCGATCATGAAGAGCAGGAACGGGCTGGAGGAGTATTCCACCTGATAGCCGGCCACGAGCTCGGACTCGGCCTCGGGAAGGTCGAAGGGCGGGCGGTTGGTTTCGGCCAGCGCCGAGATGAAGAAGATCACCGACATGGCGAACATCACGATGGTGATGGGCCAGTTGTGCAGTCCGCCGCCGAGGAAGTTCCAATTCCAGAACCCGCCGGCCTGCTTTTCGACGATGGTGCTCAGGTTCATGCTGCCTGAGAGCAGGATGACGGTGATGATCACCAGGCCGATGGAGACCTCATAGGAGACCATCTGCGCCGCGGAGCGAAGTGAGCCCAGGAAGGGGTACTTCGAATTCGACGCCCAGCCCCCCATGATGATGCCGTAGACGCCCAGCGAGCTGATGGCGAACAGGTACAGCACGCCGACATTGATGTTGGAGATCACCCAGCCCGGCGCGAACGGGATCACCGCCCAGCCGACGAGCGAAAGCAGGAAGGTCAGCACCGGGGCCAGCAGGAACACCGCTTTGTCGGCGCCGTCCGGGATGATCAGCTCCTTCAGCACGAACTTGATCAGGTCTGCGAAGGATTGCAGCAGGCCAAAGGGTCCCACAACGTTGGGGCCCTTGCGCATCTGGACGCCCGCCCAGATCTTGCGGTCGGCGAGCATGAAGAAGGCCATGCAGACCAGCAGCGGCAGGATGATCAGCATGATCTTGCCGACCGTGACCAGGGTCCAGCCGAGCTCGGTAGCCCAGAAATTGATGGTCGGATCCATCCCCTACTCCGCCGCGATCTTGGAGGCGTCGGCCGCCACGGCCGCGCACTCGGCCATCGTCACGCTGGCGCGGGCGATGGGGTTGGTCAGGTGGAACGCCCGCACGCCGCTGGCGAGCGGCGCGTCGGTGGCGCTGCCGGCCGCCGCGATCCCCGAGAGGTCGATGGCCGAGGCCACCGCGCCCGGGGCGTAGTCGATGCGCCCGAAGGTGGGGTGATCGGCGAACAGCTTGGCGCGCAGTTGGGGCAGCGTGTCGTAGGGCAGGGTCGCGCCGAGGCGGTCGGACAGGGCCCGCAGGATGGACCAGTCTTCACGGCCCTCGCCCTTGGGGAACACCGCACGCTGGCCCATCTGGACCCGGCCCTCGGTGTTCACATAGAGGCCGTCCTTCTCGGTATAGGCCGCGCCCGGCAGGATCACGTCGGCCTTGTGGGCCCCGGCGTCGCCGTGGGTGCCCATATAGACGGTGAAGGCGTCGCTTGCGGTGACGTCGATCTCGTCGGCGCCCATCAGGAACAGCACGTCGAGCGCGCCCTTGGCGGCCATCTGGGCGGCGGTCTTGCCGCCCTCCCCCGGAATGAAGCCCAGGTCCAGGCCGCCGACGCGGCTGGCGGCGGTGTGCAGGACATTCCAGGTCATGCCGAAGGTCTTGGCGAGGTCCGCCGCCGCCTTGGCGATCGCCCCGCCGTCGGCGCG
>JAYVDG010000404.1:0-4601 GCA_043749525.1 Phenylobacterium sp. | reverse complement strand
TTCAAGGCCCTGCGCGACCAGATCGGCAAGTCGGTCTCCAACGCGACGTTCAACGGTGTGAACATGATCAACTCGGGCGGCACCACCATCGCGGCCCTGGCCAATGACGACGGCACTTCCAAGCTGACGGTCTCGGCTCAGGACCTGTCTCTCGGGAGCACTATCCTGGGCGGCGGCTCTGGCCTCACGGCGGCGTCCTCGATCGGCACGCAGACCACCGCGAGCGCTATGATCGCAACCATCGGCACCGCCATCGGCGCCGTTTCCACCGCTCTGTCGAAGCTCGGTACGGGTTCCAAGTCCATCGGGGCCCACCTGACCTTCATCAACAAGCTGCAGGATTCGATCGACGCCGGGGTGGGTAACCTCGTCGACGCCGACCTGGCCAAGGAAAGCGCACGCCTCACCTCGCTGCAGACCAAGCAGCAGCTCGGTGTCCAGGCGCTCTCGATCGCCAACAGCTCCTCTTCGGGTCTGCTCAGCCTCTTCCGCGGCTAGGGCAGGCGCGCGAGGCGGAAACGCCTCGTCACCGGCCGGACCTGGCGGGGAGGGCGAAGACATCCTCCCCGCCGATTTCGATCAAACAGGGACGTTCGCGGGTCAGCCCCGTCAACGAATGGAGAAATGGAAACCAAGGCTACAAATCTGGCGGCCATCACCGACCAAAACCGCAATCAGCAATCGCAACAGCATCCCGCCGCGCCCGAAACCGCACCTCGCGCGGTCAAGATCGCCGAAGGCGCTGAAGACCAGGCGGATATTCGGCTGATCATCGAGGAACAGGGCGGCTCCTACGTCTACAAGACAGTCGACCGACGGACCGGCGACATTGTGGCGCAGTATCCGAGGGAAGATCTCCTGAAGATGCGTGAGGAAGACGACTACGCCGCCGGCACGGTCATCCGCGCCAAGGTCTGATCCAGGGGCCAACCGCCTCTGAAACCGAAGGAATTACTGCCCCGGGAAACCGGTCGGCAGGCGCTCGCATATGGGCGTTAACCTTCTGGACACCATGATTCCATAGCTTCCAGCGCAGGAAGACCGGTCCCACCGACTCGCAGAAGAGCCGGTTGAAGGGGGCGGGCGCGCCAAGGAGGCCGGGTCGTGTCAATCAGCGTTCATACGAACAAGTCTGCGCTCGTCGCGCTGCAGAACCTCAACAAGACCAACGACGAGCTGAGCGACGTCCAGAACCGTATCAATACGGGCCTGTCCATCGCCACCGCCAAGGACAACGCCTCAGTCTGGTCCATCGCCCAGGGACAGCGCGCCGACATCGGCGCCCTCTCGGCGGTGAAGATGAGCCTGGACCGCGCCCAGTCCATCGCCGAAGTTTCGATGGCGGCAGGCGAGTCCATCTCCGACCTGCTGGTGCAGCTCAAGGAAAAGGTGGTCTCGTCCCAGGACCCTTCGCTGGACACTGCGTCGCGCACCGCGCTGGACGCCGACTTCAAGTCGATCCTGCGTCAGATCGGCCAGGTCGGCCAGAACGCTTCCTTCGACGGCGCCGATATTCTGGACGGCACGACCACCTCGATCCGCTTCCTCGCCAACGCCGACGCCAACGCCTACATCACCCTGTCGGGCCAGAACATGAGCCTGGGCGGCGCGATCATCACCATGGGCGCGACGTCGTCGATCACCACGGTGACCCTGGCCCAAACCGCCCTGTCTCAACTCAACGTGTCGATCGGCAACGTCAACCAGGCGCTCGGCGCGCTCGGCGCCCAGGCCAAGCAGATCGAGAACCACAACAAGTTCGTCTCCAAGCTGACCGACGTGCTGCAGGCGGGGATCGGCAACCTGGTGGACGCCGACGTCGCCAAGGAAAGCGCCCACCTCCAGGCCCTGCAGGTCCAGCAGCAGCTCGGCGCCCAGGCGCTGTCGATCGCCAACCAGGCGCCGCAGATCATCCTGTCGCTGTTCAAGTAATTGCTCGCGGCCCCACCCTGGAGCCGTCCTGAGGCCCGAGCCCGCAAGGCTCGGGCTTTTCGCGTCTTAACGCTGGGGCTTAACCCCTCGTCATCCCGTGGCATGCGAAGGCTTGCTGGCGGATCTGCGTCCGCGGGCAGCGAGTCATGACGGTCACCTTCGACACCAACATCCTGCTGAACTACTACCAGGGCCGCGCTGGCGTACCCCCCACGACGGCTGGCGCCACGAACCCGGCCGCGGCCGCGAAGAAGTATGCCCCCAGTGCGCCGTGGCTGCCCGGCGCCCAGACCGCCTCCAATACGCCGGCTCTGATGACCACGGCGGTGAAGAACGCCATGCTGGGCCACAAGCTGGTGGACGAGAGCGCCGCCAAGCTCGACCTGGCCGGGGCCAGCGCCGACTACAAGAAGCTGTTCGCCCTCTACCAGGGCATCGACACCTTGGCCGGCGTGGTCGATCAGATGAGCGCCAAGAACGTCAACAGCGCTGACAAGGCCCGCATCCAGTCAGTGTTCACTAAGGGCCTGGCCGAGATCACCGCCTATACCGACCAGCTCAACCTTGACCAGCTGCGCCTGACCCGCGCCTCGGTGGCCGACAAGGCCAAATCCACGGTGGGCGTCAGCCGGGCCAAGACCGACTACACCACCCCGTCCCTGGTCTCGGGGGACGTCAACGCCCCGGTCGACGCCTTCCAGGGCGATGTGAAATTCAACATCTCCATCAAGCGCGTGAACACCATCCACGGCGTGGCCATCGACCTCGGCGAGATGGGCGCGACGCCGCGCAACATGGCCAATGTGGTCTCCTACATCAACGGCAAGCTCGGGGCCGCCGAGGTGGGGACCAGCGTCTCGTCCCTGCGTATCCCCGGCGGCGACCGCATGGTGCAGATCGCCGGCAAGGCCACCAAGGTGGGCGTCAATCCCGACCAGTGGGCGATGAAGTTCAACATCGACTCCGGTGACACCCTGACCTTCTCGGCGCCCACGACCGAACCGGCCATCTATCTGGCCCAGAGCGTCGGCAATCCCGATCCGGACGGCAAGTCCACTACCAAGGACGGGGTGATCACCAGCCAGCTGCTGAAGGTCCAGACCGACACCACCGACGTGACACCGCCGCCTCAGGCGACCGGGGCGGCCAACTTCATCGACGGCCGGGTCTGGTCGAAGGACATGGAGAAATCGGTGGGCACGGTCCATGCGACTCAAGTCGCGCCGGACGGCTCGATCTTTGTGTTGGCCGACGTCACCGACCGCACCGCCGGCCAGGCGATCAAGGGTGACCAGGACGTCGCTCTTCTGAAGTATGATTCGGCCGGCAAACTGTTGTTCACCCGCACCCTCGGCGCGGCCAACAACGCCAGTGGCTTGGCGCTCGCGGTCTCCTCCGACGGCAAGATCGCCATCGCTGGCAAGGTCACCGGAGGCTTGAGCGGCGCGGTGGAAGGGGCCCTGAACTCCGGCGTCACCGGCAGCTTCGCCACCCAGTCCGACAGCTTCGTCACTCTCATGGACGCCGACGGCCAGGAGCAGTGGACCGAGCGTCGCGGGGCGCGCCAGAACGACGAGGCCACCAGCATCGCCTTCGGCGCCGACGGCAGCGTCTATGTCGCCGGTCGCGCGCAATCCAGCCTGCCTGGAACCACCGGCCTCGGCGGCTGGGACAGCTACATCGAGGGCTTCAAGGCGGACGCCAAGAACAAGGTCTCATCCCTGTTTGTGCAGACCGTCGGCTCCTCAGGCTCCGACCGTCCGGGCGGCCTGGTGGTGGACGGCAATTCCCTGGTCCTGGCCAACAACGAGGCCGGGCGCGCCGTCCTCCACCGCTTCGACATGTCTGGCGGGACGGCCACGGAGACTGCGACGCGGGACCTGGGCGACCTGGCCGGCGGCAGTATCGCGGCCCTGGCCCTGGCCGGCGGCCAGCTGGTGATCGCGGGCTCGGCCGGCGGCGACAGCCTGACGGCGGGCGTCACCACACGCGTCTATACCGCCGGCCTGGACGCCTTCGCCGCGCGGATCTCCTCCAGCCTGACCGCCGACGCCGGCGACCGGCTGGCCTATTATGGCGGGGCCGGCGACGACAAGGTCGCGGGCCTGGCGATCTCCGAGGGCCGCGTCTACCTCACCGGCCAGGCCGGCTCCGACCTGCCGGACCTCGACGCCGTGGGCAAGAAGGATGGGTTCCTCACCGAACTGAACCTGGACACCGGCGCCACCGGCTTCACCCGCCGGTTCAGCGGAACGGGCGGCTACGCCACCCCCACCGCCATCGCCGTCGACAATTCCGGGGCCAGCGCCCTGGATCGTCTGGGTCTGCCCAAGGGCACGATAGACATGACCGACTCCGTCGAGCTCGGCGCCATCAGCGCGGTGCGGGCCGGGGACCAGTTCCAGGTTCGCGGCGCGGCCACCGGGCCCTTCAAGACCATCACCATCGACGCCGGCGAGACCCTGGAGACCCTGGTCACCAAGCTCAAGCGCGGCCTGAACTATCAGGCCGATGTCAGCGTCGTGACCTCGGACGGCCAGCGCAAGCTGCAGATCAAGCCTCTGAATCCACGCACCATCCTGGAGTTCACCTACGGCAAGACCGGCAAGGACGCGCTCTCCCTGCTTGGCATCCCGGAGGGCGTGGTGCGCGCCACCACCGCCAGCAAG
>JAYVDG010000403.1:0-4605 GCA_043749525.1 Phenylobacterium sp. | reverse complement strand
CGCCAACCTGGAGAACGCCGACTTCACCAATGCGGTGATGTCCGGCGCCCAGCTGATGGGCTCCACCACCCACGACGCCATCATGGACCGCGTGGTTCACGCCCCCTCCGCCGAGGCCCTGGCGCGGCGCCCGGCCCTGCTGGAATCCCTGGCCGGCCACCAGGTCTGGTGCCTGACCAACGGCAAGCAGGGTTCGGCCGCCCAGGTCGAGGGCGCCGATCTCCGCGTCGTCGGCGATGCGCTCGCCGCCGGCCAGCTCACCGGCCTGCAGGCCCCCGGCGCCTGCTTCGTGCGGCTCAATCTGGAGGGCGCCTTCCTCCAGGCGGCCAATCTGGAGGGGGCTGATTTGCGCGGCGCCAACCTGCGCGGCGCGGACCTGCGCGGCGCCCGGCTGACCGGCGCCAACCTCGCCCGGGCCGACCTGCGCGGCGCGATCCTGACGCACATGGAGATCGGCGGGCGCACCACCCACACCGACCTCACCGGCGCGCGCTTCAGCTACGCCGACTGCCGCGGAACCCTGCTCTCGCCCGGCCAGCTGGACATGGCCGACGCCGCCGAGGCTCTGTTCGAGAAGGCGGCTTAAATCCAAAACCGCTCATCCCGGCGAAGGCCGGGACCCAGATCCATCCACTGCCCTCAGGATTCCAGGCTCAGGTCGTGACCTATGACCTCGGCCCCGGCCTCGCCGGGGTGAGCGGAGGTTTTAAAAGATCACCCGCTCCCGGCCCCACCAGAGGGGCGAGCGGGAATGGTCGATGAACCTCTTCTCGTCCTCCAGCAACAGCCGGCCGGCCGCCTGCGCCTCGGGCTTGGCCATCAAGGCGCCCAGCGCCTCCAGGCTCTCGTACCAGAGCTGCGCCACCCCGTCATAGGGCGCCGGCGCATCGCGGCTGGCCCTCAAGGGTTCGGAAAGTTCGTCGGGCAGGCTGTGCATTTGCACATAGCGCTGGATCCCCAGCACCTCGCGCACGCTGGTCACCAGCGGCCCGTGGACCCTAAGCCAATAGTCCTGGAAATCCTCCCGGCTCAGGCTCGGCAGGCGCACCAGGGCGAAGGTCAGCTTGATCATCGGCGGTTCTCCCTACGCCCACTATAACGCGCGCAGGATCCCCATCGTCACCAGGGCGGCGTTGTCGGCGGCCAGCTGGTTGAAGGCCGTATAGAGCTTGTCCCCGTCCCCGGCGCCGGCCAGGCTGGACAGCCCCCGCACCGCCACGAAGGGCTTGCCGTTGCACCAGGCCACGTGGGCCACCGCCGCGCTCTCGCAGTCCAGCACCCCGGCCTCGAAGGTCGCAAACACATAGTCCCGCAGTTCGGTGTTGTTGACGAAGGCCGAGCCCGACACCGCATTTCCGCCGGCCACCACGCGCGGCGTCTTGTCCAGCTGCGCCGCGCCTGCGCCCTTGGACAGCACCACCGTCACCGCCAGCTTTCGCGCCGCCGCCAGCATCGCCGGGGCCACGGGGAACCAGAACCGGCGCTCGGTCTCGCCGTCCGGTCCCGTCACCACAGCGGCCTTGGGGAAGATCATCCCGAAATTGCCGTAGCCGCCGGGGATGCCCGAGGCCGGCTCGAACCCCGAGGGCCCCTCGCGCCCCATCACCACGTCCAGGTAGTGGGCCCACTGGGAGGCCACGAACACGTCGCCGACCTTCAGCTCCGGATCGACCCCGCCGGCGCAGCCGCTGACCATCAGGTGGCTGACGTTGAACAGATCCAGGGTCCGCTGGGCGACCATGGCCGCATTGACCATCGACACCCCGCAGCGGACCAGCACCACCGCCTTGCCGGCCAGCACGCCCGTCGTGAAGGCGGCGCCCGCCACCGTGTGCTCGGCGACCTCGGTCAGGTCCTTGCGCAGGGCGGTCAGCTCGCTGGCCATGGCGCCCAGCACCGCGATGCGAGGGGTGTCGTCGATCATGATAGCTCCTGGCGCGAGGCGTCTAAGTCGCACCTTTCGTCCCCGCCGTCCCCAGGCATATGCTCAGGCCTCATCCAGCCCAGAGGCAACCCATCCGCTACGAGATTTCCGGCACCGTGATGCAGACCGTGGGCATCGACCTGGCGCCCGGCGAGACCATCTACAGCCAGACCGCCGCCATGGCCTGGATGACCGACGGCGTGCGCATGCACACCAATACCGGCGGCGGCCTGTTCGCCGGGCTCAAGCGCAGCCTGACCGGCGGCAGCTTCTTCATCACCGAGTTCAGCGCCGACCGCGCGCCGGGCCACGTCGCCTTCGCCCCGCGGTTCCCGGGCTCGATCCTGGCCAGACACTTAGGCCCCGGCGAGAGCCTGATCTGCCGCCGCGAGACCTTCCTCTGCGCCGAGACCAGCGTGTCCCTGGAACTGGCCTGGCAACAGCGCATCGGCTCGGGCTTCTTCGGCGGGGCGGGCTTTATATTGCAAAAGGTGAGTGGCCCGGGCGTCGTC
Organism: Phenylobacterium sp.; assembly: GCA_043749525.1. Lineage (GTDB taxonomy): Bacteria > Pseudomonadota > Alphaproteobacteria > Caulobacterales > Caulobacteraceae > Phenylobacterium. The sequence goes on along the minus strand of JAYVDG010000403.1, from coordinate 2,169 downwards.
TTCCTCGACCTCTCCGGCGAGGTGGTCACCAAGACCCTGGCGCCGGGCGAACGGCTGCTGGTCCATGCCGGCCACGTCGGCGTCCACGAGCCCAGCGTCAGCTTCGACATCCAGATGGTGCCCGGCTTCCGCAACATCCTGTTCGGCGGCGAGGGCCTGTTCCTGGCCAGCCTCACCGGCCCCGGCGAGGTCCACCTGCAGTCCATGCCGATCCTCAACCTCGCCGAGGCCATCGCCCAGTACCTGCCCTCCGGCGAGGGCTCCAGCATGGGCGGTCGCACGGTGGCGGGCATTGCTGGCGCCGGCATCCTGGGCAGCATAATCGGCGGCGTACTGAGCGGCGACGACACCTGATCCGCCGGCCTGCCGGTTCCGCCGCGGACGGTCTGTGGTTTATCCACAGGCTTGGCACGAATAAGTGATGGAACCGGGAACGCGATCGTGATCGCGGCGTTGTGGTGATGCTCCGGCCTTGGCGGGAGCACTGAACGCCACGCGGGGGTGGCGTTCAGCTCAAGCCATAACCCCCCAAAATTCGGAGACGACCATGCGTTTTGCCACCCTGATGACTGTTGCCGCCCTCGGCCTCGCCGCCACCGCCTGCACCAAGAAGGTAGAAGCCCCGGCCCCGGTCGCCGCTGACGCCACCGCCGACCAAGCCGCCTCCGCCGCCATGGACGCCTCCGCCACCGCGAAGGACGCCGCCGACACCGCCACCGACGCCGCCAAGGAAGCCGGCGACAAGGCCGCTGACTCCATGAAGGCCTCGGGCGACGCCGCCGCCGCTGCGACCGAAGCCAAGGTCGACGCCGCCGCCCAACCCAAGAAGTAGGATTTGGCGCCTTCGGGCGTAGGTCGAACTGAGATCAGGGCTCCGATCGCCTCTCCAGGCGGTCGGGGCTTTTTCTATGCCGCCAGGGCCGCCAGCCAGGGGTGGCCGGGATAGAGCCTGGAGATCACCGTCCGCAGCCAGACCGTCGCGGCATCGTCCAGCAAGGGCGCGAACAGCGTGAAGTCCGCCTCGTCCTTCGGCCGGAGCTTGGTGGCCTTGTACAGCAGCGCGCCCTGCGGCTTCAGATAGGGCACGCCCGTCGGCGACAGTCCCATCATCTTCTCCCTTGGGGCTGTCACGCTCTCGTCACGCCGGAACACCCAGGTCCCGGCGTCACCCGGCTCGGCCATGACGTCTAGCCGCCAGGTTTCACCCTCCGCCACCCAGATCTGGTGCTTGTCTTCCGGCGGCTCGGCCCCGGGCGCCAAGGTGAGAACATCGCCGTCCCCCACCGAATAGAGATCAAGTCCCGCCAGCTGCGACCGCATCTGCGGGAGGAACGGCTCGGGGACAGCGATCTCCAGGTCCTCATGGACCCGGCTCTCACGTCCCAGCCACACATCCAGCGCCCAGCCCCCCACCACGCACCAGGGCGCGGCGACCCCCGCCAGCCGCGCGGCCGTCTGCTCCGGCGTCCAGGCGGCCCAGGCGTCGAGCGGCGGTCCGTCCCATCGGGGTTTCGTTTCGTCCGACATCCTTGGCCAACCTCTACTGTGTCCCGGAATCCACGATGGAACCGAAAGTCGGGTATCTGACACTTCTGCTCGCAACCATCCGTTGGCGCCCGCATTCCTCATGCACGGCGAGAACGCCTGAGTACGGAGCTGGATAGTGCGGGTTCTGATTGTCGAAGACGAGATCTTGGTCGCCATGGAACTTGAGGAAACCCTCAATGACCTGGGCCATACCGTCGTGGGCATCGCACCCGACCGCCGCAGCTTGGAGGCCTTCTCCCACGAGGACATCGACGTCGCCCTCGTGGACCTGAACCTCCGCGACGGCGAGACCGGGGTCGGCATCGGCCGCGCCCTGGCCGACCGTGACGCCGCCGTGATCTTCATCACCGCCAACCCCGCCCTGATCGCCGACGGCGTCGCCGGTACGATCGGCGTCCTGCCCAAGCCCGCGTCGCGCAAGGCCGTCGCCGACGTCGTCGAATACGCCGGCCGCCGCAGCCCCCTGCTCTCGCCCCCGGGCGAGCTGCGGCTGTTTGCTTAGAGTCTGACTCATAATGTTTCTGATTATGATCAGAGGGTTGCGAGCCTTCTGGTCATGAGCTGGACCGAGGCCATGAAGAGCCAGGCGGTTGAGCTTTCGAGGGTAGTCTCGACGTCCTT
>JAYVDG010000402.1:0-12047 GCA_043749525.1 Phenylobacterium sp. | reverse complement strand
CGTCCACATAGAAGTGCCAGAGCACCAGCCGCCGGTTCCAGGCCTGGAAGCCCACGGCGGCGAACCCGACGATCTGCGCGTCATCCACAACCACCCAGGCGGTGGTCCAGGGGCGCTCGGGATCGTCCAGGTCGTCGAGGGGAAAACGCTTGGTCACCGTCTGCGGGACGGAGCGCAGAATGATTCCCTGCGGCCCGGCGCTCGCCGCCAGGACGTTGGTGGTTTGGACCAAGGTGTCGAGCGCCGCGATCCCCGCCGCGTCGTCCGGCAGGACCGTCGGGCGAACCTCGATCACGGCTTTTCCAGCCGCGCCACGAGGCTGGAGGTGTCCCAGCGCCGGCCGCCCATCTCCTGAACCTCGCCATAGAAGCTATCGATCAAGGCCGTCGCGTCCAGCGTCGCACCATTGGAGGCGGCCTCGTCCAGCACCAGGCCCAGATCCTTGCGCATCCAGTCGACGGCGAAGCCGAAGTCGAAATTCCCCTGCGCCATCGTCTTCCAGCGGTTGTCCATCTGCCAGGACTGGGCCGCGCCCTTGGAGATGGTCTCATAGACCTCCAGCGGATCGAGGCCGGCGCGCTTGGCGAAGTGCATGCCCTCGGCCAGGCCCTGGACCAGGCCCGCGATGGCGATCTGGTTGACCATCTTGGTCAGCTGCCCGGCGCCGGGCCCGCCCATCAGACGCACCGCCTTGGCGAAGGCCATGATGACCGGCTCGGCCCGCCCATAGGCTGCGGGATCCCCGCCGCACATGACGGTGAGCTGGCCGTTCTCGGCGCCCGCCTGGCCACCAGACACCGGGGCGTCGAGGAAGACGCGCCCGCCCTGCGCCGCCAGGTCGGCCATCTCGTGGGCCACCTTGGCTGAGGTGGTTGTGTGATCGACGAGGATCCCGCCGGTCGCCATGGCCGGCAAGGCCTGGGACACGACGCCACGCACGTCGTCGTCATCGCCCACGCAGAGGAAGACAATCTCGGCCCCGTCGGCGGCCTCCGTCACCGTGGCTCCGGCCCGCCCGCCATGGGTCTGAACCCACGCCTGCGCCTTCTCCGGACTGCGGTTGAACACCGCCACCTCGTGGCCGGCCTTGGCGAGGTGCCCCGCCATCGGGAAGCCCATCACGCCCAAGCCCACGAATGCGACCTTCATGCCCAAATCCTTCTGAACAAACTCAACGCCATCTTAACGAGCCCCACCGCACCTTGCGCTGGAATCAGCGTTAACCGGATTTGAATCATGGCTGTCGGCGAAGCCCCTATCCTGATCAAGAAAATCAAGAAGGGCGGCGGTCACGCGCACCACGGTGGCGCGTGGAAGGTGGCCTACGCCGACTTCGTGACCGCGATGATGGCCTTCTTCCTGCTGATGTGGCTGATCAACACCACCAGCCCGGAACAGAAGCGCGGCATCGCCGACTACTTCGCCCCGGCCAGCGTGTCCGAGACCACCTCCGGCTCCGGCGGCATCCTGGCCGGCACGGCGCTGGGCGAGGACGGCACCAAGGGCGCGGGCTCCATGGCGATCATCGAAGAGATGTCGCCGGAATCCAAGAACCCCGACGACGGTAAGGCCACCGACGCGGCCAAGGCCATCGACGCCCAGGCCTCCAGCGAGGCCATGAAGGAAGCGCTGGAAAAGCGAGAGGAAGCCGCCTTCCAGTCGGCCGCCCAGTCTCTGCGCCAATCCCTGCAGGACATGCCCGAGCTCGCCGAGCTGTCGAAGAACATCATCATCGACCAGACGCCCGAGGGCATGCGCATCCAACTGGTGGATCAGGAAGGCCGCTCGCTGTTCAACGAGGGTCAGGTCCAACCCAACGACCGCGCCAAGCTGCTGCTGAGGGCCGTGGCCAAGATCGTCAATCAACTGCCCAACCGCATCAGCATCTCGGGCCACACCTCGGCCAGCATGAACGGTCGCAAGGCCGACACCGACTGGTCGCTGTCCTCCAACCGCGCCGACGCCTCGCGCCGTATCCTGCAAAGCTCCGGCGTCGATCCGGACCGCATCTACCAGGTCTCGGGCAAGGCCAATTCCGAACCGCTGTATCCGGACGATCCGACCCTGCCCGGCAATCGACGCATCGCCATCGTGCTGCTGCGGGAAGCCCCGGTGCTACCGCCAGATCACGGGCTCTAGGCTGTGACTCTCGGAACACTTGCGCAACCCACCGGCATGACGCCTAATCGGGTCAGGCGCAGTGGTTCGAGAGCGATCGCAAGTCCGTGACGCAACATTTTCCGACCCGACAACTCAGGTTCTTCCTGACGGCGCCGAGCCCCTGTCCCTATCTGCCGGAACGTCATGAGCGGAAGGTCTTCGCCCACCTGCCCCTGTCGGACGGCGCCACGGTCAACGACTCGCTGACCCAGGTCGGCTTCCGCCGCTCCCAGAACATCGCCTACCGGCCCGCCTGCGAGGCCTGCTCGGCCTGCGTCTCGGCCCGGATCCCGACGGCCGACTACGTCTTCTCGCGCTCGGAACGCAAGACCCTGGCCCGCAACGACGACATCGAGCGCCACCTGGTGGAGGCCGAGGCCACCATGGAGCAGTTCGATCTGCTCCGCCGATACCTGCTGACCCGGCACGCCGACGGCGGCATGGCGGAGATGGCCTGGCCCGACTACGTCGCCATGGTCGAGGACACCGCGGTCCGCACCCACATCATCGAATACCGGATGCGCTCCAGGGACGGCGGCCCCGGCGACCTGATCGCCTGCGCCCTCGTCGACCTGATGAGCGATGGCCTGTCCCTGGTCTACAGCTTCTACGACCCGACCCTGGCCCGCCGCAGCCTCGGCTCCTTCGTGATCCTGGATCACGTCGTCCAGGCCGGCCTCACCGACATGCCCTACGTCTATCTGGGCTACTGGGTCCGCGGCTCGGAAAAGATGGACTACAAGGTCCGCTTCTCCCCCATCGAATTGCTGCGCCCCGAGGGCTGGTCCCTGATGTCGGCGCGAGATCGGGCCGTGGACAAAGCCTAGTCGGTCCAAATAGTCGGAGCCGAGGCCTCGTCCCGGGCCACGCGCTGGCGGCCCGGGATGACGTCCTTTTCGGCTAGAAATCCGCCGAGATCGTGAACTGGATGGTCCGGCGCGGCCCGGGCCGGAAACTGGCCGGGGTGTTGGTGGTGGTGTTGATCGTTCCCAGGTAGTCTTCGTCCAGGATGTTGTCGATGTTCACCCGAGCCTTGATCTGCTCGAACGGCCCCGCCCCGAACCCGTCGCCCAGGTCGAGATAGGCGTTGTAGATCGTGTAGCCGTCGGTCTTCTCGCTGTTCACGAAGTTGGTGAACCGCGAACTGATGTGACGGGCCGAGAGGTTGAACACCGCCCCTTCCACGGGCTCGAAGGCCACACCGCCGGTCCACAGCCATTCGGGGAAGTCGGGCACCCGCTTTCCGGCGACGGCGAAGGTGGCGAAGTTGTTCTGGAACTCGGCGATATTGTAGCTGAGGTTGGAGTTGAAATAGACCTTCCCGCCCAGGAACTCCGGCTTCCACTGGCCGCTGAACTCGGCCCCGTGCGCCTTCACCGCGCCGACGTTCTGGTAGAAGGTTTCCGTCGTCGTCGAGCCCGGCACCACGGCGGCGAACGGCTGCAGGCGGTTCTCGAAGCTGGTCTCATAGGCCACGATCGAGGCGTTGAAGCTGGGCCGGTTGGCGCGGTAACCGATTTCCCAGTTGGTGGAGGTTTCCGCCTCGGGTCCGGGCGCCAGGGGGCTTGCGGCCGAGAAGATGTCGTCGGCGCCGCGCGGCAGGGCCATGTTCTCGGAGTAGGACGCGAAGATCTGGTCGCGGCCGTTGACGTCGAACACCGCGCCGACCTGCGGCAGGAAGCTGTCCTCCCAGGTCTTGGAGATTGAGGGGCGGCGGCTGGCGATGAAGTCACCGATATTGCGGTAACCGGCGATATTGTAGTCGACGCTCAGGCTCTTGAAGCCCAGGTCGATCTTCAGGTGGTCGTCGAAGAGGCCGATGGTGTCCTTCAGGAAGAACTCCACGGTGTCACGGGTGGAGACGTAGTTGCGCTGCAGGTGGACCGGCTGGTTCAGCAGGGCCGCGCCGTCGGGGCTGCCGCCCACTTGGTTATAGCGCTGCTGGGTGCGGTGATATTCGTCGTTCTCCACCCAGACCCCACCTGAGATGTCATGATTTCCCAGGCTCCAGGTCAGCTTGCCCGTAGCCCCCTTGCGGGTGCCGTCCACGGTCGAGAGGCCGTATTGCAGGCCCAGCGGGGCGAACAGGCCCGGGATGATCAGCCGCTCATTGTTGTAGTTGGTGAGCGAGGTGGCATAGGCCTCGGGCGATACGCCGTAGCCCTCCTTGGACTCGTAGTAGGCGCCGACCGTCAGCTTCAGGGCTTCGCCGATCGGGGTGTCGTAGGTCAGGCCATAGAGGTGGTCCTGCCGGCTGTTCACCGCCTGCTTGTAGTATTGGTTATAGGCGGTGTTGGAGAAGGCGATCCCCGGCGTCGTCACCGGCAGCACCAGCACATAGCCCAGATAGGCGAAGCTGCGCCCCGAACGGCCGAACAGGTCGCCGGCCGTCCCGGCGTACTGCGCCTTGGTGATCGACGGGGAGTCGTAGTCGAAATAGTCGTTGTGGACGGTCTGGAAGGTGATCGCGCCCTCGCCGATCTCATAGCGCAGCTTGGCTTCGTAGTGCTTGCGGTCGATGTCGCCGGGCCCGCGCCACAGGCCGCCGTGGATCCAGGAGCCGCTGACATAGCCCGACAGGCCGGCGTGCTCGCCCAGGTCGATGCGGGCGAAGGTGCGGCGCAGGTTGTCGCTGCCCAGGCTCTGGCTCAGCACGCCGCCGAATTCCTTGTCCGGAACCTGGGTCAGGTAGCTGACGATGGGGCCAAGCGAGGCGTAGCTGGGCAGGCCGACGTCGCCGGACCCGGCCGAGGCCGTCACCCGCAACAGGTTCTCGTTGTCGACATAGCGATAGATCGGGCTGCCGCCGAACTGGTCGCTGCGGCCCATGGAAATGTTGTCCAGCAGGAAGCCGATCTGCTGGAAGTTGAAGGCCCGCACCGAGACCGAGTTGCCGAACTCATACATGCCGAGCGCGTCGTTGGCCTGGACGTTGAAGCCCGGCAGGGACTCCAACATCTTCAGGCCGGTCACCCCGGCGGGCGCCGACAGCAACGCCTCGCGGGTGATGGAGACCGTGGCGGTGGCCTGGTCGGTGCCGATGGCCACCGAGGCCTCGGACACCCGGCTGCCGGTCACCACCAGTTCCTCGACCGTGCCCGATGCCTGGGCCAGGGCCCACGTCGGCACGCTCAACACCGCCGCAACGGCCGCGCCAGACAACAGTGCCGAACGGCGCAGATTCAGAATGTTCATCGAGCTATCCCCAGCTCACCGTTCTTGGTGTGGGGAGAGGCTGACCCAGGGTCCACGGACGAAATAGCGACAAATGGTCAAGCTGGGTATTTCAGCGGGGAATAGCCGGATCGGCGGCAGCCGGGCAGGTGTCTGCCCATCACGCGGCGCCGACCGTCAACAGGCGCGGGCCTTTGGTCCCCAGAAGCGGCGCTCGCCTTCATCGACCACGGAGGCCGGTGTTGATAAACCCTGACCCGTGACCGCGCCCGCCCGACGAGCCGCATAGTGCGACAACTGCGCCTGAGCCTCAGGCGGCCCGTCTCCTACGCGCGCCGCGACCTGAGCCAGGGCCCCTCGAACGCTCAGGCCATCGCGGCCCTGGACGCCTGGCCCGCCTGGCATGGCGGCTGCCTGGTGCTGGTGGGCGACGAGGGATCAGGAAAGACTCACTTGGCTCGGGGTTGGGCGGTCCAAGCCCGCGCCCTCGTGCTGGATCGTGGCGCGACCGACGTCGCCTCAGCCAACGGCCACCCGGTGCTGATGGAGGATGTCGACCAGGGGATCGACGCCGAGACCCTGTTCCACCTGATCAACATGGCCGGTCACGACGGCGGCAGCCTGCTGCTCACGGCGCGGCTGACGCCGGCCACCTGGGCCGCCGAACTGCCCGACCTGCGCTCGCGCCTCAACGCCCTGCCCGTGGCCCTGATCGAGGAGCCGGACGACCAGGTTCTCGAAGGTGTGCTGAGAAAATTCTTCCGCGAGCGGAGCATTCGGCCGCCGAAGGAGGTTTTCCCCTATCTGTTGCGGCGGATGGAAAGGTCGATCCCGGCGGCGCGCGAAATCGTGAGGAAGCTGGATGAGGCCGCCGACGAGGAACAGCGGCCCATTTCCCGCGCTCTCGCGCGACAGATTATTGAAGATGATACGGACAATCTTGACCTTTTCGACGGATGACTTGAAGCCTCAAGTCGGTTGGATCAGAACAGGTCCGATCTCCAGCCTCGAGAGTGTCGATCCATGACCTATGCCGCGCCCCTGCGATCCGACGGTGTCGAAATCGGGCGCGACCCCCTCAGCCTGGACGCCGATCTGCTGAATTCCCCGGCCCGGTTCTTCAACCGCGAGCTCTCCTGGCTGGCCTTCAACGAGCGGGTGCTGGGCGAGAGCCAGAACGCCCGCCACCCCTTGCTGGAACGCCTGCGCTTCCTGTCGATCTCGGCCAACAACCTCGACGAATTCTACATGGTCCGCGTGGCCGGCCTGAAGGCCCAGGTCCGTGAAGGCGTCCGCGTCTTCAGCCAGGACGGATTGACCCCGGCCGAGCAGCTGGAGCGGGTCAACTCCGAAGCCGCCGACCTCATGGGCGGTCAGCAGACCCGCTGGCGCGAGCTCTGCGAGGAACTCACCGGCGAGGGCCTGCACGTCATCGGGCCCCAGCAGGTCACCGCCGCCGAGAAGGCCGCCCTGGAAGAGACCTTCGTCAGCCGCCTGTTCCCGGTGCTGACGCCGCTGGCCATCGACCCGGCCCACCCCTTCCCGTTCATTCCGAACCTGGCCTTTTCCCTGGCGCTGAAGCTGCGCCGCCAGTCGGATGGCCGTCTGCTCTACGCCTTGGTCCCGATCCCCGCCCAGGTCGCCCGGTTCTGGCAACTGCCCGCCGTCCCCTCGCGTCGGCGTAAGCCCGAGCGGCGGTTCATCTCGCTGGAGAACATGGTCTCCCTCTTCCTGGACCACCTGTTCCCCGACTGTGAGATCGAGGCCCAGGGCGTCTTCCGCCTGATACGCGACAGCGACATCGAGATTGAGGAAGAGGCCGAGGACCTGATGCGCGAGTTCGAGGCGCGCCTGAAGCAGCGCCGCCTGGGATCGGTCGTGCGCGTCGAGATCGAACAGGCCATGCCTGAGGAGCTGCGGGCCTTCATCGTCACCAACCTGCACGCCCAGCAGGACGATATCCTGATGATCGACGGCCTGCTGGGTCTCGACGAACTGAACCAGTTGATCCCGCCCGATCGCCCCGACCTGAAGTTCAAGGCCTTCGAACCCCGCTTCCCCGAGCGCATCCGCGACCATGCCGGCGACTGCTTCGCCGCCATCCGCGAGAAGGACATCCTGGTCCACCACCCCTTCGAGAGTTTCGATGTGGTGGTGCAGTTCCTGCGCCAGGCCGCCCGCGACCCCAACGTGCTGGCCATCAAGCAGACCCTCTACCGGACCTCGTCGGACAGCCCCATCGTCGCGGCCCTGATCGAGGCCGCCGAGAACGGCAAGAACGTCACCGCGCTGGTGGAGATCAAGGCCCGCTTCGACGAGGAGGCCAACCTGAAATGGGCGCGCGACCTGGAGCGCGCCGGGGTCCACGTCGTCTTCGGTTTCGTGGAGTACAAGACCCACGCCAAGCTCTCGATGGTGGTCCGCAAGGAAGGCGACAACCTTCGCACCTACTGCCACTTCGGCACCGGCAACTACCACCCGGTCACGGCGCGCATCTATACCGACCTGTCGCTGTTCACCACCGACCCGGCGCTCGGCCGCGATAGCGCGCGGCTGTTCAACTACATCACCGGCTACGCCACGCCCGACCGGCTGGAGAAGCTCTCCTTTTCGCCCGTCACCATGAAGCACGACCTGCTGACCCTGATCGGCCGCGAGGTCGAGAACGCCCGGGCCGGCAAGTCCGCCGCCATCTGGGCCAAGCTCAATTCCATCGTCGATCCCGTCCTGATCGACGCCCTGTACGAGGCCAGCCAGGCGGGGGTCTCCATCGACCTGGTGGTGCGGGGCATCTGCTGCCTGCGGCCGGGCGTGGCGGGCCTGTCGGAGAACATCCGGGTCAAGTCCATCGTCGGCCGCTTCCTGGAGCACTCCCGCATCGTGGCCTTCGCCAACGGGGCCGCAATGCCCTCGGCGGAGACCCGGGTCTTCATTTCCTCGGCCGACTGGATGCCGCGCAACCTGGACCGCCGCGTGGAATGCCTGACGCCGGTGGAAAATCCCACTGTGCACCAGCAGGTGCTGCAACAGATCATGGTCGCCAACCTGAAGGACGAAGCGCAAAGCTGGACGCTGGACGCCGAGGGCCGCTATACCCGCGATCCGTCGTGGGACCACCCGGGCGCCTTCTCCGCGCACGAGTACTTCATGACCAATCCCAGCCTGTCAGGCCGGGGGCAGAAGGTGAAGGACATGCCGCGCGCGATCGATCATGTGGCCACGCACGGATAGTTCACCCGGTCGCCAGGCCGCCGTCATCGACCTGGGTTCGAACTCCGTCCGTCTGGTGATCTACCGGCTGGAAGGCCGGGCGATCTGGACGGTCTTCAACGAAAAGGCCCTGGCCGGCCTTGGCCGTGACCTGCCCACCACGGGCCGCCTGTCTCCCGACGGCATAGAGACCGCCCTGGCGGCCATGCGCCGATTCCGCGCCGTACTGGATGGCCTGAACGCCTCGGAGATCATGGTGGTGGCCACAGCCGCGGCCCGCGACGCCGTCGATGGCCGTGACTTCCTGGACCGGGTCCAGGAGGAGACGGGCCTGCGGGTCCGCATCCTCTCCGGCGAGGAAGAGGCCCGCTACGCCGCTCTTGGCGTGATCGCCGGCCAGCCCGACGCCCACGGCGTGGTGGGCGACCTCGGCGGCTCCAGCCTGGAGCTCATCCGCCTGGACAATGGCCAGTCCGGCGACGGGATCACCCTGCCGCTCGGGCCTTTTTCCCTGGGCGCGCCGCGGCCCTTGGACGTGGACAAGACCCGCAAGCGCGTTGACGCCGCCCTGGCCCTGCTCGGCCAGCGCTTCGCCACCCCGCAGTTTCAGGCGGTGGGCGGCGCCTGGCGCAACCTCGCCCTGCTGCACATGATCATGGCCGACTATCCCCTGCGGGTGGCCCACCAGTACGAGATGACCCGGGCCGACGCCCAGGACGTGGCCCGCTTTGTCAGCCGCCAGTCCCGCGGCTCCCTGGAGCGCATCCAGGGCCTGTCGAAAAAGCGGTTCGACACCCTGCCCTATTCGGCCCTGGTGCTGGACGCCCTAATCGAGCGCATGGGGGTCGAGAAGGTGGTGATCTCCGCCTACGGCCTGCGCGAGGGCCTGCTGCTGGAGGCCATGTCGCCGGAGGAACGCGCCCGCGACCCGCTGATCGAGGGTTGCGAGGCCCTGACCGCCGTACGCGGCCTCTCCCACGACCTGGGCCTGGCCCTGGAAACCTGGCTGACCCGGGCTTTCGCCAAGCTGCGGCCGGTGTTTGGCGACCGAGACCCCATTCTCGCCGCCGCGGCCTGCCGCCTGGCCGACCTCGGCGCGCGTCTCCACCCAGATCACCGCGCGGACCTCGCCTTCGACCAGGTGCTGCGCGCGCCCATCGCCGGCATGACCCATGCCGAGCGCGCCTTCCTGGCCTGCGTCGCCTTCGCCCGCCATTCCAGCGCCCCCACGACGCCAGAGCCGGACACCATCGCCAAGGTTCTCACCGTGGAACGCCGTCAGCGGGCCCGCGCCCTGGGCGCCGCCGTGCGCCTGGGCTGCGACCTCTCCGGCCGCAACGCCACCCTGCTGCCCCACGCCCGCCTGGTGATCGACAGCGGCCGCCTGACGCTGAGCGCCGAGCCTGCCTGGCGCGACATGCTGCTGGGCGAGCAGATCGCCAAACGCGCCGCCACCCTGGCCCAGGCGCTGAAACTCAAACTCGAAATGGCCTGAACATGCAGCTCCTGCTCTCCGCCGCCGCCTATGAGCGCGTGAAGACCCGCATCGCCCCCTTCGTCGGCGACCTGGACATCATCACCCTGACCGGGCCGGAGAGCTTCCAGCGGGGCGGCCAGGACGTGCCCGCCGACGAGGTTGATCCCGAGATCGTCTGGACCACGCTCGACGCTTACGGCGGCGGCCTGCTGCCGACCCTGATGGGGCGAATCCTCAAGGGCTCGAAGACCCAGTGGATGCAGACCTTCAACGCCGGCATCGACGCGCCGATCTTCAAGTCGGTGATGGCCAAGGGCGTGCGGCTGTCTAAGAGCAACGCCCAGGCCGTGGCCATCGCCGAATACGTCCTGTCCCACGCCCTGGCCCTCCTCGCCCCCATCGCCGCACAGCGGGACCTGCAGGCGAAAAAGGAATGGAAGTCGACGCCCTATCGCGAGGTCAGCCAGACCCGTTGGACCCTGGTGGGCGCCGGGGCCATCGGCACGGAGATCGCGCGGCGCGCCAAGGCCTTCGGCGTGCACTTGACCGTGGTGCGCCATAGCGACAATCCCGCTGAGATGGCCGACGCCACCCTCACCATGGCCAGCCTGCCCCAGGTGCTGCCGCAGAGCGACGTCGTGGTCCTGGCCTGCGCCCTCAATGACGACACCCGTAACATGGCCAATGACGCCTTCTTCGCCGCCATGAAGCCGGGGTCGATCCTGATCAATATCGGCCGCGGCGGCCTGGTGGACGAGGACGCTCTGAAGCGCGGCCTGGACGCCGGAAAGCCCGGCTACGCCGTGCTGGACGTCTTCCAGGTCGAGCCCCTGCCCGCCGACAACTGGATGTGGGAACACCCCAATGTGCGGATCAGCGCCCACACCTCCAACTCGGGCCAGGGCACGCCGGCGCGCGGCGATCAGCTGTTCGTCGACAATCTGAAGCGGTTCCTGGCCGGCGAGCCGCTGATCAACGAGGCCTCGCCCTCGGAGGTCGGGCTCTAGGGGAGCGCGCATAGCAAGAGGGCGACACGTCGGTCGCCCGACATGCCGCCCTCTCATCCAGATCCCTTGCGGGAGCTGCGCCTCCAAGGTCGGTCGCCGCGTCGCTTTGCAGGTCGCCCTGCGCCGCTTCCCTTCGACCGGTGTCACCCGGGCTGGTCGCTGTCGGGTCGCCCCGTCAGCCCCTTGCCTGGAACCTCCTGCCCGCCTGGCGATCCGGTTTCCCGGGTCCCCCGCGCCGCAGTCCCTCTCGGCCTCATGACGGTGTGCTCATCCCGCAGATCCGGCAAGCGCCGTTTCCGCAGGCCCGGTGGGCAGGCGGTGCATAAGCGGTGGGAGATTTGTGGAACGCGATCAGCAAGCCGCGACGCCGCAAGGCGTGCGAACAATCCACCGCTTCTTGAAGATCAGGCCTCGACCACCTGCTTGCCGACGGGGGCCAGCGAGATCACCGCCAGCTTCACGTGCTGCAGGGCGAACGGGATGCCGATGATGGTGATCGCCAGGCCGAAGGCCAGCACCAGGTGATGCAGGGCCAGGTACCAGCCGCCCAACACGAACCAGACCACGTTCATCACGAATCCCAGCGGCCCCGTGCCCAGGTCCTCCCGCCCGTTGCGCAGGTCGCGAGCCACCACCTCGCGGCCGAAGGGCCAGGCGCTGAACCCGGCGATCCGGAAGGCGGCGAAGGCCCAGGGCAGGCCCACGATGGTGATCGCCAGCAGCACGCCCGACAGCATCCACAGCAGGGCCGAGACGAACCCGCCCAGCACAAACCAGAGGATGTTGAGGACTAGACGCAGCACTATTCGGCCGCGTTGGCCTTGGGCGCGCGCCGGACCTCGACCACCCGCACGCGGGCGCCGTCCAGCACCAGGGCCAATTCGCCGCGCTTGAGCCGAAGCGCGTCCTCGCCGAACGCCTCGCGACGCCAGCCCTTCAGCGCAGAGGTCTCGGCGTCGTCATCGTTGGCGATCTGTTCGAGGTCGGAGACCGTGGCGATCAGCTTGGACGCCACGCCG
>JAYVDG010000401.1:0-12054 GCA_043749525.1 Phenylobacterium sp. | reverse complement strand
TCCCGGGAACTTCGCCTCATGCGAAGGATGAATAGCTTTCGCCAGGCCCACAATGCGTCTTACATGCAGTCATCCTTCGCGGGAGACGAAGATGCGCTTTGATCTGGTGGACCTGCGGCTGTTCGCCGACGTCGTGGAAGCCGGCTCCATCACCCATGGGGCGGCGCGCAGCCACATCGCGCTGGCCGCCGCCTCCACCCGGGTGCGGGCCATGGAAGACGAGATCGGCGCGGCCTTGCTGACCCGCAGCCGCCAGGGCGTGGTCCCGACCCCGGCCGGCCAGACCCTGCTGAAGCACGCTCGACTGATGCTGGAGCAGTCGGCCCGCCTGCGCGAGGACCTGGGCGCCTATGCCGGCGGGCTGTCGGGCGAGGTGCGGCTGCTGGCCAACACCAACGCCTCGACGGAATTCCTGCCCGAGGCCCTGGGCCGCTTCCTGGCCGACAATCCCAAGGTCCGGGTCGACCTGGAGGAGCGGCTGTCCGACGAGATCGTCGGCCTGATCGCCGAGGGGGTCGGCGACATCGGCATCGTCGCGGGCACGGTGGATGTCGGCGGGCTGGAGACCTTCCCCTTCCGCTCCGACCGCTTCGTCGTCGTGGCGCAGAGGGGTCACCCGCTGGCGGACCACGATCGCGTGACCTTCGCGCAGGTCCTGGCCTACGACCTGGTGGGGTTGGAGCGCACCAGCGCCCTGCAGCGCTTCCTGGCCGACAAGGCCGCCCGCCTGGGCTCGGGCCTGAACCTGCGCGTCCAGCTCCGCAGTTTCGACGCCGTCTGCCGGCTGGTGGAGGCCGGCGTGGGAGTCGGCGTGGTCCCCCAGTCCACCGCCGCCCATGTCGCCCATATCACGCCGCTGTCGGTCATCGAGCTGGAGGACGACTGGGCGGTCCGCGACCTCACCCTCTGTGTCCGGAGGTTCGAGGATTTGCGGCCGTATGCGCAGGACCTGGTGCGGAGTTTGCGGGCGTAGAGGCTCCGGAGGCATCGGCTCAGCCAGGCATTTCTGTTCCTGTTGTGTTCGACTTTCCACATATCTGCGGTATCCAGGAGCGTCGCCATCCGGCGATCTTGGATGAGCAACAGGGAAAGGCAGAATGGCGAGTCAGACGGGTAATCGTAGTGAGAGCACGGCAGCGTGGATGGCTCAGCGATGGCGAGACGTCGAGCGACGCGGCGCTGACGCCGAGCAGGTAGCGCGGCAACTTTGGGACGCCGCGACGCGGAGTGGTCATAGCTTGGCTGCGAAAAAATCTGCCGGCCTATTGGACCTGGGCGTACAGGCCCTTCGCCAGACGTCATCGACACCCAGCGTGAAGGCAGCAGTGACCTCGTCGGCCCCCAAAGCGGCCAGTCCATCTGAGGATCTTTCCGAGCTTCGCCGACAGCAGGCGCGCTTCCATAAGACCGTTGCTGAGATCGGGAGACAAAACGCCTGGATGGCTATTTCCGCCCTCGCGCCCGATGCCGCCGTTATCGCGCTTGAGGCTGGCCCAGGGCTTTTGGGGCGCGGGCTCGCGCAAGGCGTCAACAAGCCACCGCTGGAGTTTGTCGAGCGCGAACCCTTCCGGCGGGTCGGAGACAACTGGGCGACAAGGGCCGGTCGCCGGGCTCACGATGCCTTAAAACAAAGCCTGGAGCAGAAGCCTGGCCGGGATTACGAGCCGAAAGTAGATCAACTCACCGACAAACTCATGAAACCAGACGCTGGCGCACCCGTTCCAGATCCGATGTTTCCCGGTCGACGGTTCCAACTTGAATACAAGCCGAACACTCCGACCGGCAGGGCCGCAGCGGCGCGCGCCGTGAGACGATACCAGTCGGGTACGGGCAATAGGACGCGGGCGATCTTCTACGATCCGGCGGACTATCTGTGAGCGCGCCGCCTACGCCAAGGCTTTGAACAGCCTCCTGGCGCCCCTTGGCTTTCAGCGTGAGGGAAAGGATTGGAACCGCAGGACGGACGAGTTCCTGGACTGCGTGAACCTGCAGACCAGCCAGTTCGCGGGCGCCACGGGCAACATGTGCACTATGGACCTCGTATCTGAGCGCCTACTTGCAGAGGCCCTAGGCGCCGACACGCCACGCATGAATTACCATGCCATCGCGCGCATCGGCAGCCTGATCGATGGTATCGATATCTGGTGGCGGAAAGATCCCGATGGCCCGACCGAAATGGTTGAGCGGGTGAAGACATACGGCCTGCCCTTTCTCGACAACATGCACAGCCTGGAGTTCCAGGCCCAGCGCTTTGGCAGGGGGTCGACCGAGGGTAAGATTCACACTCCTTCCGCACTCAAGCTGGCGGTCACTCTCTACCGTATGGGTGAGCGAGACGAAGCCTGCCGCTTCCTGGCAAGGCCTCCCGACAACTACACGGACCCATTTTGGCGGGAGCAATTGATCAAGATGCGCCGATGGCTGGGCTGTCCCGAGGCGCAGGCGCAGTAGGGCCTGCTGGGCCTAGCTCTCGGCCAGCCAGTCGGCCGAGCGCATTTCCTGCAGGCGCGAGGCGGTGCGTTCGAACTCGAAGGCGCCGTCGCCGGCCGGGTAGAGGGCGATGGGCTCGGCCTCCGCCAGGATGATCAGCCGGGTGTGGGCCTCGTAGAGGGCGTCGATGAGGATCACCAGCCGCCGCGCCTCCTCCCGCCGGTCGGGACCGAGCCTGGGCACGTCCTCCAGGAACACCGTGTGGAAACGCTGGGCGATGGCGACATAGTCGTTGGGCCCGAGCGCCATTGAGCAGAGACTGGCGAAGGAGGCCCGCACCATGCCGCCGGCCGCGTGGGGCAGGTGGACCTTGCGGCCCAGCACCTCCAGGGTCTCGCCGACCTCGGCCTGCGCGCCCAGCATGTCGCGCCACAGGGCCTCGAAGCTGCGCGAGTTGTCGGGATCGTTGGGGGAGAACCAGACACCCGCCGCCCGCAGCCGGTCCAGGCGGTAGTCGTGGCTTCCGGCCACGCTCACCACATCCAGGCGGGCCTTGATCATGTCGATGAAGGGGACGAACAGCTGGCGGTTGATGCCGTCCTTGTAGAGAGCGTCGGGCGCCCGGTTGGAGGTGGCCACCAGGGTCACGCCGCGGGCGAACAGGGCCTCGAACAGCCGCCCCAGGATCATGGCGTCGGCGATGTCGGTGACCTGGAATTCGTCGAAGCACAGCAGGCGCGCGCACTCGGCGACGACATCGGCCACGGCGGGGATCGGGTCGTCGCCCTTGTGCTGACCGAAGCGGGCCTTGCGGGCGGCGGCGTCGCCCGACCGCCACTCGCCGATCAGCCGGTGGGTCTCGCCCATGAAGACGTGGAAGTGGGTGCGGCGCTTCTTCACCACCGGCGCGGTCTCGAAGAACAGGTCCATCAGCATGGACTTGCCCCGCCCCACCGGCCCCCAGAGATAGACCCCGCGCTGGGCCTCGGGCTTGCGGAAAAAGGCGGTGAGGCCCGAAGGCTCGGCGCCCTCCAGATCCCCCTCCAGCCGCACGAGCGCCGCCAGGCCCTCGGCCTGCGCCGGGTCCGGACGGATGGCGGCTGCGGCGAGGCGGGCGTCGTAGGCGGCTTGCAGGGCGGAGGCCATCAATCTCCGCCTAGCCCGCGCCGCCTGTGATCACAACAGGTGGAACAGGGGCAGGTCGCCAGGGGTTGGTTTCGGGCAACCCCAACAGGAGCTCCCCATGGCGCAAGATCCCCGCAGCTTTTCGCCCACCACGGTAGAAGCCAACGTGACCCGCCAGCAGGGCAATGGGGTGGGCGCGCGTGAACTGGCCGCCCAGCAGGACGCCGACGGCGCCGAGGCGGAAGAGCATCTGGCCGAGGAGTTCGAGGCCGAGGGCACGCGTCAGGGCATCGGCCACCGCGCAGACCCCGCGCCGTCCGACCGTGAGCACGGCGCGAAGACCCGCGCCCACAACAAGGCCATCATCAGCGGCCGGGCGTAGGAGCCCCGGCGGCCGGGGCGGCCGGGGCGGCCTTCGCCACCTGCGCCAGTTCCTTGCGGACGAAGCGGTAGGTTTCCCGCTGTTCGCAGGCGCAGGCCCGCATCTCGCCCTTGGCGTTCCACCAGACCAGGGTGGGATAGCGGATGCCGACGGGATCGCTGACCGTGACCCCGTTCTCCTTCAGCAGGGGACGCAGGTCCTCGGTCATCTTGCGGCCGGCCTCGACCACCGCGCTGCGGGCGATGTCGCTGTCAGCGGGGGTGATGCCGGGGGCGGTCCAGGCTTCGGGAACGTTAGCCTCCCATTCCTCCATCAGCTTCCAGGCGCCGGGCGTGCCGTGGCGGATCCACAGCTCGGCCACCGTGGTCCGTTCCACCGGGGTGGACTTGGCGATGCCGTTCTTGTCGCGCCGGGCGATCTCGATGACACGGGTGTCGGTACCCTGCTTGTGCAGGGCCGGGAATTCCTCGGCCTTGAAGCGCAGGCAGTCGGGGCAGGTCCGGAACGAGACCATGTAGAGCTTGCCCTTGGTGAGGGCCGGCGACGCCCAGCCGGCGCTCTCCAATATCTTGGTGATCTCGGCCTGGTGCTTGGTGATGGTCTGCGGCCGCCAGCGCAGGTCGTAGTTCCAATAGGCCCAGCCGCCCACGGCCGCCAGGACCCCCACAAGGATCAGGATCGCCCAGGTCCGGAATGTCATCGCCAACTCCTTGCTCGGTCCGAGCTTAACGCATGGTCGGGATGACGAAGGCCGAGTCCTCACTGGCGCCCTCGGGCCAACGCGCCGTCACCGTCTTGACCTTGGTGTAGAACTTCACCCCCTCCATGCCGTGCTGGTTGGCGTCGCCGAACGCGCTGCGCTTCCAGCCGCCGAAGGTGTGGTAGGCCACCGGCACCGGGATCGGCACGTTGATCCCCACCATGCCCACATTGACACGCGCCGCGAACTCACGCGCCGCCCGGCCGTTGCGGGTGAAGATGGCCACGCCATTTCCATATTGGTGAGCGGATGGCAGCGCCACCGCCTCCTCGAAGGTCTCGGCCCGGACGATCTGCAGGACCGGCCCGAAGATCTCCTCCTGATAGGTGCGCATCGTGGGCTTCACCTGGTCGAACAGGGTCGGGCCGATGAAGAAGCCCTTCTCGTAGCCCTGCAGGGAGAAGCCGCGGCCATCGGCCACCAGCTCGGCGCCCTCGTCGACCCCCATCTGGATGTAGTCGGCCACCCGCTGGCGGTGGGCGGCGGTGACCACCGGCCCGTACTGGGCCGAGGCGTCCGACGAGATTCCCACCTTCAGGGTCTCCATCTCGGCCAGCACCTTCTCGCGCACGGCCTCGGCCGTCTTGGCGCCCACCGGCACCACCACCGGCAGGGCCATGCAGCGCTCGCCGGCCGAGCCGTAGGCCGCCCCGATGATGTCCTTCACCGCCTGGTCCAGGTCGGCGTCAGGCAGGATGATGCCGTGGTTCTTGGCCCCGCCCATGGCCTGGACCCGTTTCCCGTGCGCGGTCCCGGTCGAATAGACGTAGTGGGCGATATCGGAGGAGCCGACGAAGCTGACGGCGGCGATGTCGGGATGGGTCAGGATGGCGTCGACGCTGACCTTGTCGCCATGGACGACGTTCAACACGCCCTTCAGGTCCATGCCGAGCGCGGAGCCTGCCTCCATGAACAGTTCGCCCAGCCGCACGGGCAGGGTCGGGTCCTTTTCCGAGGGCTTGAGGATGAAGGTGTTGCCCACCGCGATGGCGATTCCGAACATCCACATCGGGATCATGCCCGGGAAGTTGAAGGGCGTGATACCCGCCGCCACGCCCAGGGGCTGGCGCATGGAATAGACGTCGATGCCGGGGCCCGCGCCCTCGGTATATTCCCCCTTGAGCGCGTGGGGGATGCCGCAGGCGAACTCGATGACCTCCAGGCCCCGCTGGATGTCGCCCTTGGAGTCGGCCACGACCTTGCCATGCTCGGAGGAGAGCAGCTCGGCCAGTTCCTGCATGCGGGCTTCCACCAGCCGCTTGAACTCGAACATCACCCGCGCCCGGCGCTGCGGATTGACCGCGGCCCAGGCGGGTTGCGCCCGCAGCGCGGCCTGGACGGCGGCGTCCAGCTCGGCGGGGCTGGCGAGCGCCACGCGCGCCTGCACCTCGCCGGTATTGGGATTGAAGACCTCGCCGTAGCGGCCGGAGGTCCCGGCGACGGACACGCCGTCGATGAAGTGTGTGATCTCGCGCATGCAGCGGTTCTAGGACGGGATCGTCCCCATGGGTAGGGGCCCGAGCACCGCGCGCAAGCCGCGGCTCAGCGCCGCCGGGATCACCGAGGTGTGGCTCTCGTCCTCGAAGACGCGGGACGTCACCGGCAGCCCCCGCGCCGTCAGCAGGTCGGCCATCTGCCGCATATGGTCCACCATCGGCCAGCGCCGGTCGGTCTCCAGCCCGCCCACCGAGAGGAAGAGCCGGGTCGCAAGATCGGGTTGGGCGGCCGCCTCGGTGGCGAAGGCCTCGCCATCCCGCCACCAGAGAGCCGGGCTGTTGGCCACATGCCGCGTGAAGGCGCCGGGCCGCGTCAGATAGGCGTGCAGGCTGAAGAGGCCCCCCAGCGAGCTGCCCACCAGGGTCTGGTCTCCAGGGTCGGTGACATGGCGGTCGGCGATGAAGGGGCGAACCTCGTCGATCAGGAAGTCCAGGAAGGCCTCGCCGCCACCCGCCGGCCCGATGTCGGGCAGGGCCCGGTCGCCCAGCTGGACCAGCAGGGTCTCGTGGAAGGCGGCGTCGAAGCTGGGCGTCAGGTCGCGCGTCCGCAGTCCGTCATAGTCGCGGCAGCGGCGGCGCGGCCCCTCAAGCTGATAGCCCACCCCCACCAGCAGGCAGGGTGGAACCCCGTCGGCGTTCTGCAGGAACCGCAGGGCCTGGGCGGCGATCCCGAACACCGTGTTGGCGTCCATCACATAGACCACCGGCAGCGGGTGGTCGGGCCTCTGCCCCATCCAGGGGCTGGGCAGGGCCACGTCGATCTGGAAGGTTTCACCGATGGTTTGGCTGTGGAGGGCGTACCGGCGGGTCGCCAGGATGGTCGCCGGCGCATGATCCGTGGTCGTCATATTCGCCCCCTGCGATGGAGCGCAAGCTTGGCGGGACGGGCTGGTCCCCGCCAGACTTGAAGATCACGCATTTGTTCCCAGCTAAGGTACAGGCGACAGGCTCTTGCACCCCGCCCACGGGCGAGGGCATCCTGCCCCTCATGAGCAGCGTCGCCACCGAAGCCCTGCCGGCGCGGCGGGCCTATCATGACCACATCGTCGACACCCTGATCGCCGAGCGCGCGCCCAAGCTCTCGGGCGGGATGGCGTGGCCGATCGTCCGGCCCCTGCTCTACCGCCTGCTGGACTACCGCAAGGCGCGCGCCATGGCCGACGCCATCGCCCCCATGGGCGGCCGCCAGGCCCTGGACTACGTCTCCGACCTGCTGGACGTGAAGGTGAGCGTGCGCGGCCTGGAACGCGTGCCGGCCACCGGACGTCTGGTGCCGATCTGCAACCACCCCACCGGGATCGCAGACGGGATCGCGGTCTATGACGCGCTCAAGGGCCTGCGCCCCGACATCTGCTTCTACGCCAATTCCGACGCCCATCGCGTCTCGCCCAACTTCGGCGAGGTGCTGATCCCGGTGGAGTGGAAGGCGGCCCGGCGCACCCGCGAGCACACCCGCAACACGCTGAACCTGACCCGAGAGGCCCTGGAGGCCGAGCGCCCCCTGGTGATCTTCCCCGCCGGCCGTCTGGCCCGCCAAGGCAAGGACGGGGTGCTGGCCGAGAGCCCCTGGATGAGCAGCGCGCTCTCCATCGCCCGCAAGTACGAGGCGCCCATCCTGCCCCTGCACCTGACCGGGCCCTGGTCGACCCTGTTCCACTTCTTCCACGGCTTCTCAGGCGAGCTGCGGGACATCACCCTGTTCCACGAGCTGCTGAACAAACGCGGACAACAGTTCCACCTGACCATCGGGCCGGTGGTGGCCCCCGACCGCCTGGACCCGGACGTCACGACGGCCACCGAACAGCTGAAGGCCTATGTGCAGCACGTCCTGCCGCAGCATCCAGACCAGGCCTTCGCATGATCACGCAGGCCGCCGGCGACTTCCGCCTGGACGACGAGGACGCGACCTCGGCCCTCGGCGCCGCCCTGGCAGGGGCGCTGCGGGCCGGCGAGGCCATCTGCCTGACCGGGCCGCTGGGAGCCGGAAAATCCACCCTGGCCCGGGCCCTGATCCGCAGCCTGACGACCCCCACCGAGGACGTGCCCAGCCCCACGTTTATGCTTGTTCAGTTCTACGAGGGCGAGGGCCTGTCGGTGGCCCATTTCGACCTCTACCGGCTGACCAGCGCCGACGAGGCCTATGAGATCGGCCTGGACGAGGCCTTGGAGGACGGCGCGGCCTTGATCGAGTGGCCCGAACGGCTGGAAGGTCGTCTGCCGCCCGACCGGCTTGATATAGAGATCACCATCGAGGGGGAGGGCCGGCGCGCGCGCCTGACCCCCAGCGGCGCCTGGGAAGGACGTGGGTTTGAGTTCCGATCGTGAGGCCATCAAGTCCGCCTTCCTGACCCAGCACGGCTGGGGCGACGCCCGCCGCGTGGCGTTGAGCGGCGACGCCTCGACGCGGGCCTATGAGCGGCTGCATCCGGCAAGCGGCGCGAGCCTGATCTTCATGGACCAGCCACCCAACGCCGAGACCGCGCCCTGCCACCCCGACGCCAGCCCCGAAGACCGCGCCAAGGCTGGCTACAACGCGCTGGCCCGTCTCGCCGCCGGACGGGTGGACGCCTTCGTGGCCGTGGCCGAGTGGCTGAAGGCCCAGGGGCTGTCGGCGCCCGCCATCCTGGCCCATGACGCAGCCCAGGGGCTGGCGGTGCTGGAGGACCTCGGCGACGACCTGTTCGCCGTCCTGATCGAGGGCGGCCAGGACGAGGCGCCGCTCTACGACGCCGCCATCCAGGGCCTGGTGCGCCTGCACGAAGCCGCCGCCCCCGCCGTCCTCACCGCGCCAGGCATCGAGTGGACACTGCTGGACTATGACGAGGTGGCCCTGAGGACCGCCGGGGACATCCTTCCGGAATGGCTGCCGAAGCTGAAGCCCGAGCTCCACTTCAGTGACGAAGCCGTCGCCGAATGGGACGCGATCTGGGCCCCGATCCGCGCGCACGGGGCGGCGGGCGCTTCGGTGTTCTGCCACCGCGACTACCACGCCGAGAACCTGATCTGGCTGCCGGACCGCGAAGGCGCGGCCCGGGTCGGCCTGCTGGACTTCCAGGACGCGGTCCGCGCCCATCCGGCCTGGGACATGTCGATGCTGCTGCACGACGCGCGGCGCGATGTCTCGCCGGAACGGGCGGCCGCCGCCCTGGCCTACTACTTCAAGCTACGCCCCGACCTCGACCAGGCCCAGTTCCTGGCCGACTACCATGCGCTCGGCGCCCTCAACATCGTCCGCATCCTGGGCATCTTCGCCCGGCTGGTGACCCGCGACGGCAAGCCCCGCTACGCCGCCTTCATGCCGAGGCTCTGGCGCTATCTGGACGGCTGCCTGGCCGATCCGGCCCTGGCCGATCTCAAGGCCTGGTTCGACAAGTACGTCCCCGCCGGGTCGCGCACATGACCCCCGGCCCGAAAGTGGCGATGGTGCTCGCCGCCGGCATCGGCAGCCGTATGCGCCCGCTGACTTACGACCGCCCCAAGGCCCTGGTCACCGTGAACGGCAAGGCCCTGATCGACCACGTCCTGGACCGCCTGCACGAGGCGGGCATCGAGACGGCGGTGGTCAACGTCCACCACTTCGCCGACCAGATGGAGGCCCACCTGGCGGGCCGCACCAACCCCAAGGTGATCATCGCCGACGAGCGGGCCGGCCTGCTGGACTCCGGCGGCGGCATCAAGAACGCGCGCCACCTGCTGGGGGACGACCCGATCCTGGTGGCCAATATCGACTCCCTCTGGGTCGGCGGCGAGGTTCCGCCTATCGAGGCCATGAAACGCGCCTGGGACCCGGCGAAGATGGACATCCTGATGCTGCTGGTCCCCCGGGACCGGGGCATCGGCCTGGAAGGTCCGCGCGGCTTCCGCCTGGACGCCGAGGGCCGCGCGACCCACATGGCCGACGACGCCAACCCGGCCCCCCTCGCCAATGTCGGATTCCAGATCATGAAGCCGCAGCTGCTGGACGATCAGCCGGAGGGGGCCTTCTCCATCCTGCCCATCTGGTGGCGGCTGCAGGATGAGGGCCGTATCTACGGCGTGGCCATGGACGCCTTCTGGCTGCACGTCGGCGATCCCGCCGCCCGGGACGAGGCCGAAGCGATGCTGACGTGATCCCCCTACTGGCCGGCGCGGGGCCCCGCTGGTTCAACATCCCGGCCCACCGTCCCTTCGTCCATGACCTGGCGCGCGGCCTGTTCGATGCGCTCAGCCCCCTGGGGCCCGAGGCCCTGTCCCAGGCCGTGGTCCTCACCCCCACCCGCCGCGGCGCCCGGGCCCTGGCCGACGCCTTCATCGCCGCCGCCGGGGGCCGCGCGGTGCTGCCGCCGCAGATCCGGCCGCTCGGCGACCTGGACGAGGGCGAGCCGCCCTTCGAGCCGGGCGACCTGGCCATCGACCTGCCGGCCGCCATCGATCCCCTGCGCCGCCGCTTCGAATTGATCGCCCTGGTGAAGGGCCACGAGAAGCAGCTGGGCCGCGACCTCGACGCCTCCGCCGCCCTGGAGCTGGCCGACGCCCTCGGCTCCTTCCTCGACAGCCTGCAGATCGAGGAGGTCAGCGCCAAGGGCGGCCTGGCCGACCTGGTGGGCGCAGACCTCGCCGAACACTGGCGGGTCAGCCGGGAGTTCCTGGAGACTGCGCTCACCGCCTGGCCCGCCCGCCTGCACGAACTGGGCGTGGTCGATGTCAGCCAGCGCCGCGTGGCTCTGCTGCGCGCCCTCTCCGAGACCTGGGACCGCAGGCCGCCGGACGGCATCCTGATCGCCGCGGGCTCCACCGGCACCGCGCCGGCCACCGCCGACCTGCTCACCGTCATCGCCCGCGCCCGACAGGGCGCCGTCATCCTGCCCGGCCTCGACGAGAGCCTGGCCGACAAGGCCTGGGCCCAGGTGGGGGAACAGCATCCCCAGGGCGCCATGAAGCGGCTGCTAGAGCGGGCCGAGGTGACCCGCACGGAGGTGCTGCTCTGGCCGGCCTCCGACACCCTGGACACCGCCGGCCGCTGGCGCCGCCGGGTGATAAACGAGGCCCTGCGGCCGGCCGAGGCCACCGCCGACTGGCTGACCGTCATCGAGACCCTGCGCGCCGAGGGCAAGGCCGAGGAGGTCGACCCCATCGCCGAGGGGCTGAAGGGCCTCTCCGTCGTCACCGCCCGCGGTGAGGAGGAGGCCGCCACCGTGGCCGCCCTGCTGCTGCGCGAGGCCCTGGAGGTCCCCGGCCAGACCGCCGCCCTGGTGGCGCCCGACCAGACTTTGGCCCGCCGCGTCGCCGCCAAGCTGACCCGCTGGGGCGTCGCCGCCGACTCCTCGGCCGGCTCGGCCCTGGCCGGCTGCCGCTGCGGGGTTCTGGCCGCCCTGGTGGCCAAGGCGGCGGACGATCCGCTGGACCCGGTCACCCTGCTGGCCATCGCCAAGCATCCGTTCGTGCGCCTGGGGCTGGAGCCCGAGACCCTCGACCGCCGCCGCGCCGCCCTGGAGCTGCACGGCCTGCGCGGCCCCCGCAAGACCACCTGGGCCGCCCTGGAGGCCCACCTCCGCCGCAAGGCCACAGACTCGCGGATCGAACCCGGCGCCATCGAGGAGGCGCTCGCCTTCGCCACCCAGTTGCGCGAGGCCCTGACCCGCCTGCAGACCCCCTATGCCGATGGCTATGCCCGACCCGCCGAGGCCACCCACACCTTGGCGGAGACCATGGAAACCCTGGCTGCCGACGACCTGGGCGACACCGGCGAGCTCTGGGCCGGCCACGGCGGCGAGGCCCTGGGCCGGCTGCTGTCGGGCCTGATGTCGGAGTCCGACGGCTCCCCCGCCGTCAGCCACCGGGGCTTCGCCGACCTGCTGGCCCGGCTGATGTCGGGCGAGAGC
>JAYVDG010000400.1:0-4629 GCA_043749525.1 Phenylobacterium sp. | reverse complement strand
GCCGCAAGTACATCTCCGTCGCCTCCTACGTGCTGGCCGGCGAGAAATGACGGCGAGCCGCTCGGTCGAGATCGTCAACAAGCGGGGCCTGCACGCGCGGGCCTCGGCCAAGTTCGTGAAGATGGCCTCGACCTTCGACGCCGAGGTCACCGTCTCCAAGGACGGCTCCACCGTGGACGCGCGCTCGATCATGGGCCTGATGATGCTGGCCGCCGGCCCCGGCTGCTGCATCGAGATCTCGGCCGAGGGCTCCGAAGCCGAACACGCCCTCGACGCCCTGGCCCAACTGGTGGCCAACCGCTTCGACGAGGACGAGTAGCTCCCCTCGGTGTCATCCCGGATAGCGCGCAGCGCTTGTCAGGGACCCAGACACGCAGGTCGTGCCGGATGGATCGGTGTCTATGGGTCCCGGTCTTCCGCGCACCGCGGAAACCGGGATGACATTAGGGGTTTGTCGCCCCTACGTCTTCAGCTTGTAGCCGGTCCGGAAGATCCAGGTGATGGCGGCGAGGCAGAGCAGCATGAAGCCGAAGGTGGCGAGCAGGCTGACGCCGACGCCGACGTCGGACTTGTCGTAGAAGGCCCAGCGGAACCCGGAGACCAGATAGACCACCGGGTTGAACAGGGTGATCTTCTGCCAGATCGGCGGCAGCATGCTGATGGAATAGAAGCTGCCGCCCAGGAAGGTGAGCGGCGTGACGATCATCATCGGCACGATCTGCATCTTCTCCCAGCCGTCCGCCCAGACCCCGATGACGAAGCCGAACAGGCAGAAGGTGATGGCGGTCAGGGCCAGGAAGGCGATCATCACGAAGGGGTGGGCGATGGTGAAGGGCACGAACAGCCGCGCCGTGGCCAGGATGATGAGTCCCAGGATCACTGACTTTGTGGCCGCCGCCCCCACATAGCCGATGACGATCTCCAGGGGCGAGATCGGCGCCGACAGAACCTCGTAGATCGTGCCCGACCACTTGGGCATGTAGATGCCGAAGGAGGCGTTGGAGATGCTCTCGGTGAGGATCGACAGCATGATCAGACCCGGCACGATGAAGGCGCCGTAGCTGATCCCGTCGATCTGGGTCATGCGCGAGCCGATCGCCGAGCCGAAGACGATGAAATATAGCGAGGTGGAGATCACCGGCGAGGCGATGGACTGCAGCACCGTGCGCCAGGTGCGGGCCAGCTCGAACTGATAGATGGCGCGGATGGCATGGATGTTCATCGCGGAGCCCTCACCAGGCTGACGAAGATTTCCTCCAACGAACTCTGGCTGGTCTGCAGGTTCTTGAAGTCGATGCCGTGCTTGGCCAGCCGGCGCAGCAGGTCGGCGATGCCGGTCTCCTCGCTCTGGGTGTCGAAGGTGTAGACCAGCTGCGCGCCGTCGGCCGACAGCTCAAGCGGCTCGGTCGCCAACTCCTTGGGCAGGGCTTTGAGCGGTTCCTGCAGGTGCAGGGTGAGCTGCTTCTTGCCCAGCTTCTGCATGAGGACGTCCTTGTCCTCCACCAGGATCAGCTGACCCCCGCTGATCACCCCGATCCGGTCGGCCATCTCCTCGGCCTCCTCGATATAGTGGGTGGTCAGGATGATGGTGACCCCGCTGTCACGCAGGTCCCGGACCATCTCCCACATGTCGCGGCGCAGCTCGACATCCACCCCGGCCGAGGGCTCGTCGAGGAACAGGATCTGCGGCTCGTGGCTGAGCGCCTTGGCGATCATCACCCGGCGCTTCATGCCGCCCGAGAGCGCCATGATCTTCTCGTCCTTCTTGTCCCACAGGGAGAGCTGGCGAAGAATCTTCTCGAGATAGGCGGTGTTGGGGGCCTTGCCGAACAGGCCGCGGCTGAACTTCACCGTATCCCAGACGCTCTCGAAGGCGTCGGTGGAGAGCTCCTGCGGCACCAAGCCGATCTTGGTGCGGGCGGCGCGGTAGTCCTTCACGATGTCATGGCCGTCGGCCAGGACCTGACCCGAGCCCGGATTGACGATGCCGCAGATGATGCTGATCAGCGTCGTCTTGCCGGCCCCATTGGGACCCAGCAGGGCGAAGATCTCGCCGCGGCGGATATCCAGGTCGATGGTCTTCAGGGCCTGGAAGCCCCCGGCATAGGTCTTGGAGAGACCCTTCACGGATATGATCGGCTGCACGCGCGCTCCGGGGTCGTTGGGGGTCCCCGCAGATAGGCGCAGGGCGGTGGTCAAGCTAGCCTAGAGGACGAATTAGGGTCCTGCGGCCCGACATCGACCAGCGATTAATCGCCTCTCGCGCCGGATTCTGTCAGCAGCCGCCCCAGGGCCTTGGGGGCCATGGCGATGTAGCTCTGCCGCATCCAGCCCTTCAGGGTGTCCATCTCCGCCTGGATGTCATCCTCAGGACCAAAGTGCGCGATGGCCCATTTGTTCTGGCGATACCAGAGCGACCCCTGCCGCACGAAGGGCAGGTCCTGGATCATCTCGTAGGAGATCGGCAGCTTGAAGGTGAGCGTCAGGGCGTCATGCGCCTGCGCCTTCTCGCCGAACACCGCGAAGCCCTTGCCCCGCACCCGCATGTAGCGGGTGTCGGCCCAGCCGGGCGCCAGATCGGTCTCCGGCAGGCTCAGGCCATAGGCGGTCAGTTCGGCTTCAGCCTGTTGCTGCGGCGTGGGCATGGCGGCCAGAATAGCACCGCCATGCCCTCCGAAAAGTCCTAGGCGGAGACGCCCATGGTCATCGGCCGCAGACCGAGGTCGGCCATCAGGGCCGCGTCGGTATCCTTGTCCGGGTTGGCGGTGGTGAGCAGGCGCCCGCCGATGAACATGGAATTAGCCCCGGCCAGGAAGCACAGGGCCTGCAGCTCACGGCTCATGTGCTCGCGGCCGGCCGACAGCCGCACCACGGTCTTGGGGCACAGGATGCGGGCCACGGCGATCATGCGCACGAACTCGATCCCGTCGACCGGGGTGGAGTCCCCCAGCGGCGTGCCGGGAATGGGCATCAGATCGTTGATGGGCAGGCTGTCGGGGTGGGCCGGCAGGGTGGCGAGCGTATGCAGCAGGCCCGCGCGATCACGGCGGGTCTCCCCCATGCCGACAATGCCGCCGCAGCAGGTGTTCATCCCCACCGAGCGCACGGCCTCCAGGGTGTCGAGGCGGTCCTGGTAGGTCCGGGTGGTGACCACCTTGTCGTAGTAGTCCGGGCCCGTATCGAGATTGTGATTGTAGTAGTCGAGGCCGGCGTCCTTCAGAGACTGGGCCTGATCCCTCGTCAGCATACCCAGGGTGGCGCAGGTCTCCAGGCCCAGGGCCTTCACGCCGGCGATCATGGCGGCCACCTTGGGCACGTCGCGATCCTTCAGGTCGCGCCAGGCGGCTCCCATGCAGAAGCGCTGCGCCCCGCCGGCCTTGGCCTCGGCAGCCGCGGCGATGACAGTGTCGGCGTCCAGCAGCTTGGAGGCCACGGTGGAGGTCTTGAAGTGCTGTGACTGGCTGCAATAGCCGCAGTTCTCGGGACAGCCGCCGGTCTTGACGCTCAGCAGTTGGGAGAGCTGCACCTCGGTGGGGTCGAACCACATCCGATGGACTTGCGCGGCGCGGAACACCAGGTTCATGAACGGCAGCTCAAACAGCGCCTCGACTTCGGGAAGCGCCCAATCGTGTCGCGGTTGCGTTTCATCAAGGATGGCGTTGAAGGGGGCGTTCATGGTGCACTCCTCGGGTCTGGGCGCCCATCTTGAGTCGGGCGACGAGGAGCATGTAGCGCATGGGCGCCGACGAGATCGAGTTGAAGTTCCTGTGCGAGCCGCAGGATGTCGCCGCCCTGCTGGCCGCCGCCCCGGTAGGCGCTGCGGAAACCAAACATCTGACCGCCGTCTATTTCGATACCCCGGACGGGCGCCTGAAGGCGGCCCACATCTCGCTGCGCCTGCGGGAAAGCAGCGGCAAGCGGGTCCAGACCCTGAAGCGCGGCGATGGTTTCGCCCGCGAGGAACATGAGGCCAAGATCACCGGCGAGTCCCTGGATCTGACCATGCCGGCGGTCAAAGCCGCGCTAAAACCCGCGCAGCGCAAGGCTTTGAGGCCGATCTTCACCGTCCGCGTCACCCGCCAGCAGCGGACCGTCTCCTATGGCGGCGCCGAGATCGAGCTGGCCCTGGATCAGGGAGCGATCACCGCGGCCGACCAGCGGCGCGACCTCTGCGAGCTGGAGCTGGAGCTCAAGTCCGGCGATCCGGCGGCGCTGTTTGCACTGGCCCGTCAACTTTCGGTGACCGCGCCCCTCTACCTGTCCTTTGACGGCAAGGCGTCCCAGGGCCAGGCCCTGATGGCGGGAACCCGGCATGAGCCGCGCCGGCACGACAAGGCGCCGCTGCGGCGCGGCGGGACCGCCGGCGAGGCGTTCCAGACCATCGCCCGCAACGCGCTCATTCAGATCGCCGCCAATGGCGTGGTGCTGCGCGAGAACGACAGCCAGGACGCCCTGCATCAGCTGCGGGTCGCCGTGCGCCGCCTGCGCAGCGCCATGAGCACGTTCAAGGCCGTGGCGGCGGACGACCGCGTCCGTCATCTGAGGGCTGAGCTGAAGTGGCTGTCGGGCGCCTGCGACGAGGCCCGCGACCTGGACGTCTTCGCCCAGGACAATATCGAGATCGCCGGC
>JAYVDG010000399.1:0-4641 GCA_043749525.1 Phenylobacterium sp. | reverse complement strand
CGACCTAAGCGCGGTGATGAAAGTGGGCGCGGCCTCACCAAATGAGCAGATCGTGTTGTTCGACAACACCCATGTGGCGGCGGTGCGCACGGCGCGCTGGAAGTATGTGGTGCGCTCCTACTACCGGACCTACGACGTGCCTCTCGACCGCTATCCCCTGCTGTTCGACATGGGGAGCGACCCCGGAGAGAACTACAGCGTGGCGTCCCTACACCCGCATGTCCTCGCCGACATGACCGCCCGGGTCGAGGCGGCCCGCGCCAAGTACGGTCCCATCGGGGCGGCCTTCGCGCCCCACGTCGCGCCCGCCAGCGCCGCCGATCACCCTGACTGAGGCCCCATGCTGAACCTCACCCTGATCCGACAGTGCTTCCGGCAGTACGGCCTCGTGTGGCTGGGCGCCTTCGCCCTGGTCCTGGCCGCCGCCCTGATCGCCTGGAAGCTGGCCAAGATGGACTACATCCCGGCCGCCGACCTGCTGCTGACCGGCGCCTTCCCGGTGTTGGGTCTGATTCTGGTGGGGTTCGTGATCTACGCCCTGGCGATGAAGCAGACGCCGCTCACCAAGGCGGTGCTGATCGTCTTCTCGGTGGTGCTGGCCCTGCCCCTGCTGTGGGCGCCGGTGCTGGGCGTGATCGCCGGCGCCTGGATGGCCCACGTCTCCATCGAGTATTCCAGCGTGTATGCCGCGTTCCGCATCACGGTGGGCAAGCTGCTCTATGTGGTGACCGAGCGGGTGTTCGGCAGCCCGCTGGTGGATAGCGCCTGGAAGGCCATGCAGGGCTTCGCCGCCCTGGTGGGCTTCATCTCCGCTGTGGTCCATTCCTGGCGGGTGGTGCAGCGGCTCTCCGACAGCCCGGTCGCACCCTAGCTGGCCATGGCGGTGTGGGTTTCCCGCACGCCCGATAGGGCGCCGACATAGGCGTCGCGCCAGGCGCTGACGTCGTCGCGGGTGACGGTCTCGAACATCTGTTCCCAGCGGGCGATCCGCTCGGGCAGCTCCATGGCCAGCGCCCGCTTCAGGGCCTCGGCGACCTCTTCCGGGCTGTTGGGATTGACCATCAGGGCCTGCTTCAGCTGGTCCGCCGCGCCGGCGAACCGCGACAGGATCAGCACCCCGGGATCCTCGGGGTCCTGGGCGGCCACGAACTCCTTGGCCACCAGGTTCATGCCGTCCCGCAGGGGCGTCACCAGCCCGACGCGGGCGGCGCGGTAGACCCCGGCCAGCTCGTCGCGGCGGTAGTTCTTGTTCACGTAGCGGACCGGATTCCAGTCGATGTCGGCATACTCGCCGTTGATGCGGCCTGACAGCGAATCCAGCCGCGCGCGGATCTCCTGATAGGCCTCGACCCCCTCGCGGCTGACGGGGGCGATCTGCAGGAACAGCACCTCGCGGCGCACGTCGGGATTGGCGGCCAGGAAATGCTCGAAGCCGGCGAACCGCTCCTCCAGCCCCTTGGAATAGTCCAGCCGATCGACGCCGACGATCAGGCTGCGGAAGGCGGTGTGGGCCATCATCACGTTGTAGGTGCGCCAGGCCCGTTCGCTCTTGGCCATCTGCGCGAACTCGGCGGCGTCCACCCCGATGGGGAAGGCGCCCACCTTCACGGTGCGGCCGAAGGCGCGCAGGTCCGAGCTCACCATCACCCCCTTGGCCTCGGTCAGCACATATTCCTCGAAGGCCTGGCGGTAGTCCGGGGTCTGGAACCCCACCAGATCGTAGTCGAACAGCGACTGCACCAGCTTCTGGTGGCCGGGCAGGGTGACCATCAGCTGGTGGGCGGGCCAGGGGATGTGCAGGAAGAAGCCGATGCGGTTCTTCACGCCCAGCTTGCGCAGCTCCCGTGCCAGCGGGATCAGGTGATAGTCGTGGACCCAGACCAGGTCGCCGGGCTCGATCAGCGGGGCGAGCGTCTCAGCGAACCGCTGGTTCACCCGCTCATAGCCCTCGCCATAGGATCGGTCATAGGCCGTCAGGTCCTGGCGGTAGTGGAACAGCGGCCACAGGGTCTTGTTGGCGTAGCCGTTGTAATATTCGTTGAGGTCGGACTCCTCGAGATCGACCGTGGCCACGGTCACCCCGTCGTGGCGCTCGACATTGAGCTCCCCGGTGAAGGTCTGGGTGGTCCTGCCGCTCCAGCCGAACCACAGGCCGGAATATTCCCGCAGCGCCGCCGACAGCGCCATGGCCAGGCCGCCCACGGTCTCGTCGCCCTTGCCGGTGGGCGGATTGACCCGGTTGGAGACGACGATGAGACGGGTCATCGCGCGGCGTCCAGCCAGGCCAGGGCCGCGTCGACGTCGTCCAGGCGCAGGCGCGCGGCGGTGGCGCGCTTGGAGCCCACCAGCACGCCGAACCCGCCCTGACGCTCGGCGGCGGCGAAGCCGTCCTCGTCGGTGAGGTCGTCTCCCAGAAACACCGGGGTCGCGCCGGCGAAGGGCGCGTGGGCCAGGAAGGCCTCGACGCTGTCGCCCTTGGTGGGGCCGGGCGTGCGCAGCTCCGCCACCATGTCGCCGGGCTGGAGGGCCAGGCCCGTGCGGGCGGCGATGCGTTCGGCCTCCATGCGCGCGGCCTGGGCGTGTTCGGGATCGCCGCGATAATGCAGGGTGGCCGACAGGATCTTGTCCTCGACGATCATCCCCGGATGGCCGGCCGCGAACAGCCGCAGGGCCGCCACGGCCTCGGGCAGGGCGGGGTGGGCGTCGGTCTGGGTCACCACGCCGCCGGCGTCGCGGCGCACCAGGCCGTGGACGGCCGCCACGGCCGGGACCCGGCCTTCGAGGATCCGGTCGATGTCGCAAAGCGTGCGGCCGCTGACCACGGCCACCCGGCCGTCCAGCCCGCGCATCAGCTTTTCTAGGATGCCGGTGCGGCGCGGATCGGGAACCACGTCCTGCGGCCGCGCGGCGATGGGGGCCAGGGTGCCGTCGAGATCCAGGAACAGGGCCGCCTTGGCCAGCGCCAGGGGCGCGGGCGGGGCGTCAGGCCGGATGTCGAGTTCGGTTACGCGCATAAAATCCATGGCCCCGGTCACGCGAGGTGAAACGCCCACGGCCACGGTTCGATCCAATTTCCATCTGTTAGGTTGGAGAACGAACGAGCGGGCTTGACGTTGCGGGGGCGAACGCCGCTATGCGCGGTTTGCATCTCTAAGGTTCGCGAAAGGTGACGCGATGGCGCAATCCCCCACGGCCGACGTGATTGTCCTGTTCGGCGGCACGGGCGACCTCGCCCAGAGGATGCTGTTCCCGTCGCTGTACTTCCTCGACGCCGACGGCTTCCTGGCCGACGACTTCCGCATCATCGCCACCGCGCGGGCCGAGATGACGCCCGCAGCCTTCGCCGATCAGGTCCACGAGTCCATCAAGGTCCGGGCGGGCGGCGTCGACGCCAAGGTCTGGAAGCGGTTCGCCGCCCGCCTGGACTATGTCGGGGGCGACGCCACCAAGCCCGCTGGCATGGCCGCTCTGAAGAAGGCCATGAGGTCGGCTAAGACCCCGATCTTCTTCCTAGCCCTGTCCCCCAGCCTGTTCGCGCCGGTCTGCGCGGCCCTGGGCGAAGCGGGTCTCGGCGGGGCGGGTTCGCGGATCGTGCTGGAAAAGCCCATCGGCCGCGACCTGGAAAGCTCCAAGGTGATCAACGACGCCGTGGGCGCGGTCTTCCCCGAACAGAGCGTGTTCCGCATCGACCACTATCTGGGCAAGGAGACGGTGCAGAACTTGATCGCCCTGCGGTTCGCCAACACCCTGTTCGAGCCGCTGTGGAACAACCTCACCATCGACCACGTGCAGATCACTGTGGCCGAGACCGAAGGGGTAGGCGACCGCTGGCCCTATTACGACGAGTACGGCGCCCTTCGCGACATGGTGCAGAACCACATGCTGCAGCTGCTGTGCCTGGTGGCCATGGAGCCGCCCTCGGACATGGCGCCGGAGTCGCTGCGCAACGAGAAGGTCAAGGTGCTGCGGTCGCTGCGGCCCTTCACGCGGGCCGACGTGCAGTCGATCAGCGTGCGTGGCCAGTACACCCCGGGCGTGGTGGGCGGGGGCTCGGCGGCCGGCTACGAGAGCGAGCGCGGCCAGGCCAGCAACACCGAGACCTTCGTCGCCCTGCGCGCGGACATCGACAACTGGCGCTGGGCCGGCGTGCCCTTCTTCCTGCGTACCGGCAAGCGCCTGCCCGAGCGGCGCACCCAGATCGCCATCCAGTTCAAGCCGGTGCCCCACTCGATCTTCGGCGACGGCGCCAAGGCTGATCTGGTGGCCAACCGCCTGGTGATCGACCTGCAGCCGGACGAGGATATCGAGCTGACCCTGATGAACCAGGCGCCCGGCCTGAGCCAGGGCGGCATGCGGCTGCAGTCTCTGCCGCTGTCGCTGTCGCTGCTGCGGGCCTATTCGGGTCCGAACGCGCGGCGCCGCATCGCCTATGAGCGGCTGCTGCTGGACGTGATGCACGGCAACGGCACGCTTTTCGTGCGCCGCGACGAGGTGGAGCAGGCATGGACCTGGATCGACGGCATCGAGGCCGCCTGGGCCGACAGCGGCATGGTCCCCAAGCCCTACGCCGCCGGCAGCTGGGGGCCGGCCGGGGCCTTCGCCCTCATCGAGCGCTCCGAGCGGGCCTGGTACGACTAGCCA
>JAYVDG010000398.1:0-4644 GCA_043749525.1 Phenylobacterium sp. | reverse complement strand
TCGGCAAGATCTAAAGCCTACCCGCGTCCGCCGCCGTTCATGGGAACGGCGGCGGCGCTCTCCCCATTTCCGTTCGCGTTGTCCCACCCGGAGTCCGTCATGTTGGATCAAGGCCTGAAGTCGCAGCTCAAGACCTATCTGGAGAACCTGCGCCATCCCGTGGCCTTGGTCGCCAGCCTCGACGCCTCGGCCAAGTCGGTCGAGCTCAAGGCCCTGCTGGCCGACATCGCGCAGGCCTCCGACAAGATCATCGTCCGCGAGGACGGGACCGATGCGCGCTTGCCCTCCTTCACGGTCGGGGCCGAGGGGTCTGAGCCTCGCGTGACCTTCGCGGGTCTGCCCATGGGCCACGAGTTCACCTCGCTGGTGCTTGCCCTGCTGCAGGCCGGCGGTCACCCGCCCCGCGTGGAGGCCGACGTCATCGAACAGGTGAAGGCGCTCGACGCCGACTTGACCTTCGAGACCTATTTCTCGCTCTCCTGCCAGAACTGCCCCGACGTGGTGCAGGCGCTGAACCTGATGAGCGTGCTGAACCCGCGCATCCGCCACACCGCCATCGACGGCGGCCTGTTCCAGGACGAGGTGGAGGCCCGCAAGATCATGGCCGTCCCCACCGTCCTGCTGAACGGCCAACCCTTCGACCAGGGCCGCATGAGCCTGGAACAGATCCTGGCCAAGCTGGACACCGGCGCCGCGGCTCGTGACGCGGAGAAGATCGGCGCCAAGGGCGTCTTCGATGTCCTGGTGGTGGGCGGCGGCCCTGCCGGCGCGGCCGCCGCGGTCTATGCCGCCCGCAAGGGCATCGTCACCGGTCTGGCGGCCGAGCGCTTCGGCGGTCAGGTCCTGGACACCATGGCCATTGAGAACTTCATCTCCGTGCCCCACACCGAGGGCCCCAAGTTCGTCTCCGGCCTGGAGCAGCACATCCGCGACTACGCCGTCGATGTGATGAACCTCCAGAAGGCTGAAAAGCTGATCCCGGCCCGCGCGGCCGGCGACCTCAACGAGATCGTGCTGGAGAGCGGCGCCATCCTGCGGGCCAAGACGCTGATCCTCGCCCCCGGCGCCCGCTGGCGGCAGATGGGCGTGCCCGGCGAGGAGCAGTACCGCAACCAGGGCGTGGCCTATTGCCCCCACTGCGACGGTCCGCTGTTCAAGGGCAAGCGCGTGGCGGTGATCGGCGGCGGCAATTCCGGCGTCGAGGCGGCCATCGACCTGGCCGGCATCGTCGCCCACGTCACCCTGATCGAATACGATAGTCAACTGCGCGCCGACGCCGTGCTTCAGCGCAAGCTCGCCAGCCTGCACAACGTCACCATCATCACCTCGGCCCTGACCACCGAAGTGCTAGGCGATGGCGCGAAGGTGGGCGGCCTGGTCTATCGCGACCGCGCCACTGAGGCCCTGCACACCGTCGAGCTCGAGGGGATCTTCGTGCAGATCGGCCTGGTCCCCAACACCGAGTGGCTGGAGGGCGCCGTGGCGCTGTCCCCGCGCGGCGAGATCGAGGTGGACCACCACGGCGCGACGTCGGTCCCCAGCGTGTTCGCGGCGGGCGACGCCACCACCACGCCCTTCAAGCAGATCGTCATCGCCGCCGGCGACGGCGCCAAGGCGGCGCTGTCGGCCTTCGACTACCTCATCCGCCTGCCCACCGAGGCGACGGAGGCGGTGGCGGCCTGAGCCCTCCCCTCTTGACCGTCATGGCCGGGCTTGTCCCGGCCACCCATGATCTCCGTGGGCCCCGTAAACATCCGCAGCGGCGCCGTGCGCCCTGCGGCGAGGCCGAGATCATGGTTCCCCGGGACAAGCCCGGGGATGACGAATTGAGCTATGTTCTCTCAATCGATGCCCGCCGTTCCATAGATTGAGCCCATGCTCCCGACCATCCGCCAGTTGCAGTACCTGAAGTTCCTCGCCGAGCAGGGGGCGTTCGGGAAGGCCGCTGAGGCCGCCCACGTGACCCAGCCGACGCTCTCGGCCGGCATCCAGGAACTGGAGCGCACCCTCGGCGCCCCCGTGGTGGACCGCGCCCGTTCCGGGGTGATCCTGACGGCGGTGGGGGAGGCCGCGCTCAGCCGCGCCAACACCATCCTCAACGAGGCCGAGGAGCTGATGCAGGCGGCCAAGAACGCCAACCAACCCCTGACGGGCCGCTTCCGCCTGGGGGTCATCCCCACCATCGCCCCCTTCCTGCTGCCCAAGGCCCTGCCCCTGCTGAAGGCCCGGTTCCCCAAGCTGCGGCTCTACCTGCGCGAGGACCTGACCCAGCGGCTGATCGCGGCGCTCAAGGCCGGCCAGCTCGACGCGGCGCTGATCGCGCTTCCCTTCGACATGCAGGGCCTGGCCCATGCCCACGTTTCGGATGACGAACTTCTGGCCGCCATTCCGGCCGACCACCCCCTCGCCAACCAGCTGGAATTCCCGCCCTCGGCCATGGAGGGGGAGGACCTGATCCTGCTGGAGGACGGTCACTGCCTGCGCGACCATGTGCTGTCGGCCTGCGGGCTCAAGCCGCCCAAGGCCACCGGCGACGAGGAGGCCTTCGCCGCCACCTCCCTGCCGACCCTGGTGCAGATGGTGGGGTCGGGCCTGGGCGTCACCTACCTGCCGGCCATGGCGGTGGAGGCGGGCCTGACCTCGGCCGCCCACGTCGCCGTGCGCCACCTGCGGGCCGACCATCCCAGCCGCGAAATCGTGGTGGCCTGGCGGTCCGGCTCCAGCCGAGGCGCCGAGGGCCGATTGCTGGCCGAGACCCTTCGCGACGCCTGACGGAAAGATCAGCTGACTGGCGCGTTACGGCCCGGGTTCCGCTTTTTCGCCAGGCGAAGAGGCTCCCCCTCAATGCGAGCATGGCCGTCGCCAAGCTCAGGAGCGCCGTATGTCCAAACTCGCCGTCGTCGCCCTGCTTCCGCTGCTCGCGCTCGGAGGCTGCGTGAGCATGTCCCGCTCCTCGACGGTCTCGTCCCTGTCGGCCGACTGGACCCGCGACGGCCGGGTCGACCAGATCGTCGTCAAGCGCGGCGCGGCGCTGAAGGTCACCCCGCAGTTCGACGGCATCTTCCAGTCCCGCGTGAAGGCCAAGCTCGACACCTGCGCCAAAGGCGCCCGTCCCCTGCGCCTGGAGGCCAAGATCGACCGCCTCGACAAGGCCAACCCGGTGGTCACCACCGTGGTGGCCGGCGCCAATATTCTGCGCGGCGAGGCCAAGCTGATCGACGTCGCCACCGGCAAGACCATTGTCGGCGGCCGCTTCGCCATCATTGTCATGGGTCAGGCGGAGGAACAGCTCTCCGACGCCTTCGGTGACGAGATGTGCAAACAGGCTTTCCCGACAACCGCCGCTGCGGCGGGCTGAGACAGGTCTTCGCGCGGGCGTGGGCCCGACCCGGCTCGGCGGACGTTCCGAAGGGGACTTAACCCTCCATCGGAGCAAGACATGCAACTTCCCAAGGGCGCGACGGTCGCCGTCGCTGACGGCGCTACGCTTCACATCTACCGCAACGCCGGCGACGAACTTCACGCCAAGCTGACCCTCCAGCCGGCGGCGGAGCTGGAGCTGGTGGATGGCAGCGCCGGGAGCCATCACGGGTCCAGCGCGCGCAATCCCGATGACAGCACCCAGATCGAGGACGGCTTTGCGGCCTCCACCGCGTCCTGGCTCAACAGCCAGGCGCTGAGCGGCAAGATCGAGAGCCTCTTGATCATAGCTGCGCCGAAGACCCTGGGCGAGCTTCGTCGCCACTATCACAAGGCCCTGGAGGCCAAGCTGCTGGGCGAGTTGGCCAAGGACCTGACGGGTCACGCCATCGGCGATATCGAGACCGCCATCGCCAACGCCTGATCGCGTCCGGGGCGGGCCTCGCCCGCCCCGGATCGCTCGTCTCGATCTATTTCGATATATCGCTATTGCATTCCCGTTTCGATTAGATATATCTGTGATATCGATATGTCTAAATAGGATCTAAAATGCATAGGCACTTCTCTCACAGACACGAACATCGCAGCCGCCACGGCTTCGGCGGCCATCTGCGCGAACATCTTCGCGACCATGGTGGGCGCGGCGGAGAACGCGGCGGCCGCATCGGCCGGCTGCTGGAACACGGGGACCTTCGGTTCCTGGTCCTGGCCCTGCTGGCCGAGAAACCCCGCCATGGCTACGAGGTCATGCGCGAACTTGAAGACCGCACCGGCGGCGCCTATCGGCCCTCGCCCGGCGTGATCTACCCCACCCTCTCCCTGCTGGAAGACGAGGGCTTCGTCGTTCCCATCGCCGCCGAAGGCGGA
Source organism: Phenylobacterium sp. (assembly GCA_043749525.1). Taxonomy (GTDB): domain Bacteria; phylum Pseudomonadota; class Alphaproteobacteria; order Caulobacterales; family Caulobacteraceae; genus Phenylobacterium. Next base: position 357 of record JAYVDG010000398.1, on the reverse strand, counting down.
CGCAAGGCCTATGAGGCGACGGTCGCCGGCAAGGAAGCTCTCGAAGCCAACCGCGCCTCGGTGGACGCCATCTTCGCCCGCCTGGACGACGCCGCCGAACACTCCTCCGGCGCCCGGCCCAAGCTGCAGCGCGCCATGCAGAACCTTGGAACCGCCCTTCGCCTGCGCATGCAGCGCGGCGGCGTGACCGAAGAGCAGGTGGACGCCATCGCCGCGGCCATCGACGAGGCCGCCTCGAAGATCGAGCGGATCTGAACCTCTAGCATTACAGTTGGGCTGACGTTCGATGTCTGAATTGATGGGCGACCATGATTGGGAGGTCATGGGATGTCGGGTGCATCGATCGAGACGACGCTG
>JAYVDG010000397.1:0-4651 GCA_043749525.1 Phenylobacterium sp. | reverse complement strand
TGCCGCTGATGCTGCTGGGTCTGCTCTACCTGCTGCACACCACCGGCGAACTCTTCCTGTCGCCCGTGGGCCTGTCGGAGATCACCAAGCTGTCCCTGCCCTCGGTGGCCAGCTTCATGATGGCGGTCTGGTTCCTGTCCTCCTCCATCGCCGCCAAGGTGGGCGGCTCGATCGCCGGCCTGATGGGCACCGAAAGCATCGGCGGCCAGGTGCTGGATCCGCACGCAGCCCTGGTGGCGTCGCTGGCCGGGTTCACCACACTGGGCTGGGCCGGCATTGGCTGCGGGGTGTTCTTCGTGGCTATCAGCTTCCTGGTCCGTGGCTGGGCGCACGGGGTGGAAGCCAACAAGCACCCGGAACTCTAGAGGCCACTGCCTTCCCCCGCGCGGGGGAAGGCCTTTCCTGTCCGGCGCTAGAAGGTCTTTCTCACCCGGATATAGAGGCCGCGTCCGAACTGGATGTCGCTGTCGTCGACATACTTCACCGCGGCGGTGTTGCGCGGTCCGGCATAGGCCGTCGCGGTGTGACGGAAGCCGCGCTCGGTGACGTTGTTCAGTTCGGCGCGGACCGTGAGATCCGGCTTGGGCTTCCACTCGGCGAACAGGATCACAAAGGTCTTCAGCTTGTCGGTGTAGATGGCGTTGTACTTGTAGGACGTCTGGCGCCAGGCGCCAAAGACGTCGGCGCCCCAGTTCACCTTCCACTGCGGCAGGTCGTGGGTGAAGTGGGCTTCCCACTCCAGGGGCCGCAGGCGGGAGATTTCGCGCTTCTCAGCCGTCGTGGGGTCGGTGACCTCCGAGCGCCGCCAGGTGGATTGGCCACGGATCTGCGCGCCCTTGAGTACCCGGTCCAGCGGCAGGGTGGCGTTGAAGATCAGCTCATCCTTGGTCCCGTCGCCGATATTGCTGGGGGCGTCGAACACCTGGGTTCCGGCGAAGATCGGCGCCCGGTCGATGACGTCGGTGAGCTTGGAATGGCGCAGGGTCAGCACCACCGCGCCCTTGGTCCAGAACCGGCGCTCGAAGGCCAGCTCCGTCACCCAGGCCTGTTCCGGCGTCAGGTTGGGATTGCCGACCGCGAAGCCGCCGTTGTTGGGGGAGGAGTCGGCCACGAAGTCCTGGAAGTTGAGCTGGCCCACGACCCGCTCGTAGCTGAAGCGGACCTGGCTCTTATCGTCGGGAGCCCAGCTTCCCGCGACCCGGGGCTTGAGGAAGTAGAGGGTCTTTTCCAGGGCCACGTCGCCTTCCGAGGTGAGGGACGATCCCTCGTAGCGCAGGCCGCCCTCCAGGGTGAGGGTGGAGAGGGGCTTCCACACCGCCTTGCCGAAGGCCTCGCCCCGGGTCTCGGTGACCTTCACGTTTGCGGCCGGCAGGATGTCGGGGACGCCGTTGCTGAGCTGGTCGGTCTCGCTTTCCAGGATGTTCAGCGCGCCTTCGCCCCCGGCCTCGAAGGACAGGGTCTCGCTCTGGCGGTATTTCAGCACCGCGCGGCCGATGGTCTCGCTGGTCTTCTGGTTCAGATAGAAGTCGCTGTTGAAGCCGGCCGAGCGGAACGGCGAGACGATGTCGTGTCCCGCCAGCTTCTGCAGGCCGATAAGTTCCAGGTTGGTGCGCGCGCCCAGGGCGCGCTCATAACGGGCGCCGAACTCGGCCTGGTACTCGTCGTCGCTATAGGCTGACGACTCCAGGGCCGAAGCGGGGAATTTGATCCAGTCGAGCTGGTTGAACTCGTACCAGTTCCAGAAGCCACGGGTGTTGAGCTTCAGTTTGCCGCCGGCGAAGGGGGTCTCATAGGCGCCCGTCACCACCCACTGATAGGCGCGGCCATGGCTGTCGATGTCGGACGAGATCAGCGGCGTTCCATTGGCCGAGACCTTTACGTGGCGGCCGGGACCGGCGCCGTCGTCGATGCCCTGGCCATAGCGCAGGCCGCCTTCCCAGTTCCCGGGCCCGGCCTGGCCGGAGGCTTCGAGCCGGATGCCGGAGCTGTTGCGGCCGTCGTCCATGACGTGATTGTTGGCCAACGCGATCAGGCCCTGAAAGCCCGAGCCCTTCACCTTGACCACATTGGCCAGGACCGACTTGCCCTGCATGTCGATGCCCGGCGCGCCGCCGCGGATCAGCTCGACATGGTCCACCTGCTTGGCCGGGATGCGGCGCAGGATCTCCTCGATGTCGTCGGTCTTGGAGGTGGGCCGCGCGCCGTCGATCAAGATGTTGCCGGCCGCGCCCTCGAAGCCGCGCACGTCTTCGCCCTTGTCGACGGAGAAGCCGGGCAGGCGCTGCACCATGTCGAGGGCCGTGGTGGGGCGCTGCTCGGAGAAATAGGCCGGGGGATAGCTGATCACGCCCTGGGTCGCGGGCTGGGCTTGCGCCGAGGCGATGGTCGGCGCGGCGGCGGCCAGGGCGGCGATGAGGCTCATAGCTTGCATCATGTGACGGTTCCCCCAGTGCCCGCGCAACTGGCCTGCGCCCAGGACGTCACGCCAATTAAATGCCCGTAACCTGGATTAAATCGCCGAAAGGTTAGGAGTCGCGCGTGAACTACACTTGTAATTTGATGCGGAAATTACAAGCGTAAACCTCATTGTCAACTGACGTTATGCGAACGGCCGATCTTTGCCGCCGCGCGGGATCGGGCTCTTTTGCATTTTGCGCGTGACGGGCGCCTGAACCGGTATCCACGTCAGGCTGTCACGCTTTAAGGTGACGCCATGCGCGCCGGCCAACTGAAACTGAAGGTCCAACTGCTGTGCGGCGATGACCTGGCCATCGGCCCGGGCAAGGCCGACCTGCTGGAGGCCATCGACCGGGAGGGCTCCATCTCCGGGGGCGGCCGGGCCATGGGGATGAGCTATCGGCGCACCTGGCTGTTGGTGGACACCATGAACCGCTGCTGGACGACGCCGCTGGTGGAGGCCACGCCGGGCGGCGGCCAGCAGAAGGGCGCGCGTCTCACCGACCAGGGCCGCGAGGTGCTGACCGCCTACCGCACCCTGGAGGCGGAACTGCTGACCGCCGCGGACAGCCCGGCTCTGAGCGTGCTGTCGGGGCTGCTGCTGGCGGACCCCAAGCCACCGCGCCAGGGCGTCAGCCCCGACACGCCTTCGGCAGGGAAAAGCGCGGGTCGGCCACGAAAGTCCGATCCGTAAGGGTCACCAGGAAGGCAATGAGGTCGGCGATCTGGGCGTCGGTCGTGCGATGCGCCCCGGCGTGCGCCTTGATCGCCTGAGCCAGGGTCGCCGCCGACCCGTCATGCAGATAGGGCGCGGACAGTTCGACATTGCGCAGGCTCGGCGTGCGGAACCGGCCATCGTCGGCCGCCTTGCCGGTGATCTCCGACCGGCCCAGGTCGCTGGCCGCGCGGGGCAGGCCGATGTCGTGGAAGCCGGCGCGGCGGCCGCCCGCATCGGTGAACAGCGGCCCGGCATGGCTACTCGCGCAGTTCAGATCCTTGCCGTTGAACAGGGCCTGGCCACGCCGAGCTGACGGCGACATCGGCTCGCGGCGGTCATAGGGACTGTCGAAGGAGACCAGGGTGCGCTCGAAGGCGGCCAGGGCCTGGGTGACGGTGGTCATCGTAATCTGGCCCTTCGCCTGCGGGAAGGCGGCGGCGAAGTCGCGGCGATAGCAGGGGCTGGCGGCGAGGCGGCGAGCGAGCTCGGCCTCCTGACCGACCATGCCCATCTCCACCGGATGCTCCCCCATCACCGGGACCGCGACCTGGCTCTCCAGGCTGGTGATACGCGGGTCGCCCCAGGTGAGGCTGCGGAAATAGCCGACATTGGCGAGCGCCATGACGTTGCGGCGGGCCGGATCGCCGTGCACGCCGGGGTGGGAGCGGTTGCTGTCGGTGAAGCCGTGCTTCTACTCGTGGCAGGTGGCGCAGGACATGGTCCCGTTGATGGAGAGGTCGGCGTCGTAGAACAGCCGGCGGCCCAGTTCGACCTTGGCCGGGCTCATCGGATTGCCGGCAGGCACCGGCGGTGGGTCGATACCCTTCGGCAGGTCCCAGCGATAGCCCGAGGCGGCGCCCAGGCAGGCGACCGCGGCGGCGATCAGGACCAGGGACCGCCACATGGCTCAGGGCTGGCGGGCGACGAGGATGGACAGGACCTCGTCGGCGTTGGCCGAGACCTGGATCACGTAGCGGCCCGGCGTCAGGGGGAAGTCCACCATCTTGCGGATCGTCGAGCAGGGCTTGCCGGGGGTATGGGCCGTGGAAATCACCGGCTGGTCGTACTTCAGCGCGTCCAGCCAGGCGCCGGCGCCGAGCGCGATGCGATAGGTCCCGGCCTCTGTGATCTCCACCTGGACCATCCCGCCGTGGCTGACCGAGCCGCCGGGCTTCTCCGGCTGGGTGACATAGGCGACCTCAGCGGTGGGATGCAGGGTGAGCCTGACGGCCTTCCCCGGGACCAGGGCCGCCTTGGGCAGGTCGGCGGCGGTGGCGGCCGAGGTGGCCGGACCCTTGACGGTCCAGGGGGCCAGGCTTTCCGGCAGGTCGCGGTCGAGCACGATGGAGCATGCCTGCTTGTCCATGGACGGCATGCTCATGCCCTGGGCCGAGGCCGCCAGTGGCGCCGAAAGCACGGCGGCCAAGATCAAGAACCCAAGCTCCGGCATGGTGGTTTCCCCGCGCGGCGATGACT
>JAYVDG010000396.1:0-4652 GCA_043749525.1 Phenylobacterium sp. | reverse complement strand
AAAACCGGTTCCCACTTTTCCTCATCCCGCTCTGACCTCTATATAGCCGGTTTCCGTGAGGATGGCGTCCAGCCTCTGATCGTGGGCCGCGACCGCCATCGGCTCCACCTCCTGGCCGGCATAGGCCAGGCCCAGGACGAAGACCCGCCGGCCGCTGCGAAGGGTTTCCAGCGTCCGGTCATAATAGCCTCCGCCCTGGCCCAGACGTCCGCCCGTTCGGTCGAACGCCAGCAGGGGCGTGATCACCAGGTCCGGGTGCAGGCCAGGCGCGGAGGGCGGCGGGGCCGGAACGCCCACCGCGTCCGCAACCAGGCGGTCCCGGGGGTCCCAGGCGCGGAACACCAGGGCCTCGCCGCGGGCCAGCGCCACGGGCAGGGCCAGCATGGCCCCGGTGGCGGCCAGACGGCGGATCAGCGGGCTGGGGTCCAACTCCGCGCCGACGGCGTGGTAGCCGCTGAAGGCGGCGAAGGCCGGTAGACGTTCGAGCGGCAGCAGGGCCGCCGCGCGCTCGGCGGCGTTGGGCGCGGCGATGGCCAGCGCCTTTCGCAGGGCGCGCATGCGTGCGCGCAGGTCGATCTTGGAGATCATCGGGGTCACCCTGTCGCTATACAGGGAAACGGGTGGCGGCGCCGCGAGAGCCGTGAAGGACGGTTAAAACCCCCTCGGACCTGGTATACCAGGTGGGCGCCATATGCCCGGGCCCACGAGCCCGGGCAGGGACAGCTCCCGTAGAGAGAATTAAGGTCTCTGGGATTTGTTGCCTTCGACGAGATCCGCAGCAGACCCGCCGGAGACCAAGATAGGCCTCCGGAGGTCAGTTCTCAAGGCGTGCAGTTATTTGCTGAGCCGCAGGTTGTCGATGGAGCCGGCGATGGCGTCGAAAGCGGCCTGCAGGTCCGAGACGTTCTGCACGTCGTAGAACTTGTCGGGGGTGGACGCGCAGTCCTGCAACAGGGTGGACGTGCCGCTCGTGACCTCGACCCGCACCGTGTAGATGACGATGTCCCGGTTCTTGACCGCCGTGCACAGCAGCTTCATCCGGTCGTCGATGGCGGTGGCGCGCACCGCGCCGTCGGTCGAGGTCGTGCCCAGCATGTTCTGCCAGATGTAGCCCTGGCCGCCGTAGAAGGAGGCGTTGGACTCACCGCTCCTCGCAGGGTTATTCATGGTGTTCTCGCCGTCCGTCATCAGGATGATGATCTTGCGGACGTGGGCCGTGCCGTAAGGCGAGCCCAGGGTGAACGGGCCGGCCGGCGCCAGGGCGTGCCAGCCCCAGACCAGGCCGAGCGGAATGTTGGTCTCGCCCACCGCCGTCATGCTGGTGATGCCGGTCTTGATGGTGGCGCTGCTGGTGGTGAGCGGAATGATGGGCGCCAGGGTGCAGCCTGCATTGGGGCCGAGCGCATAGACGCCGTAGCCCGAGCTATCGAGGCTCAGGGCTCCGGTGCGTTTCATCGAGCCGCCGGTGTACTTGGCCGTCCGGCGTTCCTTCTGTCTGTCCGTCAGGCCCGAGCCGCCGTCGTCCATATAGTTGTTGTAGTGATTGGCGTCAGGCTCGTCGGGCCAGAAGTAGGGGATGAACATCGAGGCCGGCGTGGTGGAGACCGCGGCGTCTTCCTTGATGTCATACGGCTGGGCGCGCGCCTCCACGCAGCCGCTCCAGGACTGGCCGATGGCCTTCATCATGGCGAAGCGGTCGGTCTTGGTGGCGGTGTTGCCCACCGCGGTCTCGAAGATGTCGTTGTTGACGCCCGTGCCATAGTGCGACGAGCCCACCGGGTCGATCCAGGCGGGGATGCCCGTGCCCGTGTGGGTGGTGATGTTGTAGCTGGTCAGCGCCGTGGTGTTCTGCACCCGCACAGTGGTGGAGAAGGGCACGAGCGCGATCTTCAGCGGGTCAACCTGGGTGGAGCGGCTCGAGGCCTCCACCAGCTTGTCGACCATGGCCGAGGCCGCATCCTTGAGGGTGGCCAGCTTGGTGCCCTGCATCGAGCCGGTGTTGTCGAGAACAAGCGCGATCTCCAGCTTGTCCAGCGAGCGCACGACCTCGGAATTGGCCATCACATTGGCGTGGGTCCAGACGCCGGGCGCCAGCGCCGGGGGCGAGACCTCGGCGTAGCCCACCACCTTGTCGCCCACGAGGGTGAAGTTGGAGGCCACCAGGGTCGCGCCCGTCGGCAGCACCAGGTTGGCGGTCAGGGCCGCGTCGCCCACGGTGTCCACCGCCGCGGTGGTCGTGCCGGTGGAGCGGGCCGCGAACAGGGTCGCGGCGTCGAGTGCGTCCTGCAGGTTGTTGCGCTGGGTCGAGGCCAGGTAAATGTCGAACAGGCCCAGCATCAGGGGGGCCAGCAGGATCAGGGAGACGGCGAAGAACACCGCCGCGGCGCCGTTCTCGTCCTTGGCGCCCGATACCAGGCGGCGCAGCAGGCGCACGCGCCAGCCCATCCGCCGAGTGTCGTCTTTGTTGAGTTTCGCGCGCACGCCACGCCCCCGATCGCAGGAAGATCGGGGCAATATCGCAGATCAGCGTAAACGAAAGAGGCGCCCCACGGGGTAAACGGCGCCGCAAGGCTTGGCCCCACGGCGCCGTGTTTCGAGGGCCCTACCAGCCGCAGTGCTCGCCCTTGTTTTGCTGAATAAGCCAGACGTTCAGGGGCTTGAAGTACTCGGTGATGGCGCTGCCGTCGGTGTGGGTCTCCCCCGAATAGACCTTCAGCGTGTCCTGCCAGGGTTGGGAATCCCCCAGGGCCAGCATGGCGTTGAGCTTCTCGCCCACATCCTTGCGGCCATAGAGCGAGCAGCGGTGCAGCGGCCCCTTCCAGCCCATCTGCTTGCAGGCCGCGCGCTGGAACTGGAACTCGTAGTTGAAGGCCAGGAAGTAGCGCATGTACGGCACGCTGGCGGCGATGTGGTACTTGGCCGCCGGATCGAAGGCGTCGGCCGGGCGCGGGCCGGGAGGCGCCAGGCCCTGGTACTGGTTGCGCAGCTTCCACCAGGCCTCGTTGTAGTGGGCCTGATCGACCTGGCCTGAGAACACCTGCCAGCGCCACTTGTCGATCATCAGGCCGAAGGGCAGGAAGGCGATCTTGTCCAGCGCCATCTTCAGCAGATAGGGGATGTCCTCCTCCGGGCCCGGGACCTTGTCCAGCAGGCCGATCTGGTTGAGGTAGGTAGGTGTGAGCGCCGACAAGCCGGCCAGATCCCCCACCGCCTCGTGGAAGCCGTCATTGGCCGAGCCCTTGAACAGGAAGGGCTGATCCGAATAGGCCCGCTGATAGTAGTTGTGACCCAGCTCGTGGTGGACGGTGTAGAAGTCCTCGGCGTTCACCTTCAGACAGGCCTTGATGCGGATGTCGTCGCGGTCGTTCACGTCCCAGGCCGAGGCGTGGCAGGTGACCTCCCGGTCCCGCGGCCGCTCCAGCATCGAGCGTTCCCAGAAGGTCTTGGGCAGGGGCGCGAAGCCGAGTGACGAATAGAAGGCCTCGCCGGTCTGGGTCATCTTCACCGGGGTGTAGCCGTGCTTCACCAGCAGGTCGTCGAGACTGTAGCTGGAGGCCGCCGTCTTCGGGGCCACCACGTCGTAGATATTGCCCCAGCTCTGGGCCCACATGTTGCCGGTCAGGTCGGCGCGGATCGGACCGGTGCGCGGCTGGACGGCGTCGCCGTACTTGTCGTTGAGGCGGGCGCGCACGTAGCAGTGCAGGTTGCGGTAGAAGGGCTCCACCTGGGTCCACAGCCGGTCGGTCTCCGCGGCGAAGGCGTCGGGATCCATGTCGTAGTTGGAGCGCCAAAGCGCGCCGGTGTCGGCGAAGCCCAGACCCTTGGCGCCCTCGTTGGTCAGAGCCGCGGCCTTGGCGTAGTCGGCCCTCATCGGTGGGGCGATGGAATGCCAGCCCTCCCACACCGCCTTCAGCTCGGCGGGATCGCGGCTCTTGGCCAGGATGTCCTCGGCGTCGTTCAAGGTCAGCGTCTTGCCCTGATACTGGAACTTGCCGGTGGAATAGGTGGAATCCAGCTTCGACTGCAGGGCGGCCAGTTCCGCGGCCGCACCGGGTCGGTCAGGGGCCGGCGAGGTCAGATACAGCTTCAGCAGCTTCAGCTTGCGCGCCGTCACCGGATCGACGGCGACCCCGTCATACCTGGCCGCCTGCTTGGCGTAGCCGGTGGCCAGCACGTTCTGTTCGGCGCTGGCCTTGGCCTCCAGCCACTGGGTGTCCTCGGTGATGTAGGTGGCACGCACCCAGGAGGCCTTTGAGGCATATTCGTTAAAGCCGGCCAGATCGGCCTCGGCCTTGTCGACGAAGGCCTTAGCCTGCGCGGGGGTGGGTTTCACGCCTTGGGCGGCGGCCGGCCCGAAGGCCAGCAGGGCGACCGCGGTGGCCGCCAGCAGTTGAGATCGCATCGGAATGATGTCCTTGCGCGGAGGGGTCGCGACGCGTTTGCGCCGCCATGACCACGATGGGACCTCCCGCAGGGTTAACCGTCAAGCGCTAGGCGCGAATCTCCAGGAGACGCGGCGGATGGTGGCTTCGACGGCGGCTTGGGCGTCGGATTGGCTGAGGTCGAGACCGGTGGCGACGGTCTCGCCGTCCTCGTCATAGACAGACCACGACCAACCGCGCTCGGCATGGGCCAGCGAGTAGGCGAACGGT
>JAYVDG010000395.1:0-4676 GCA_043749525.1 Phenylobacterium sp. | reverse complement strand
GCGGCCGGTCAAAAGGGCCGCCCGGGTCGTCGAGCACATGGCCGTCGTGTGGAAGCCGGTATAACGCAGGCCCTCGGCGGCCAGGGCGTCGATGGTGGGCGTCCTGATCGGCGAGCCGTAGCACCCGAAGTCTGAGAACCCGACATCGTCGAACAGGATCACCAGGATGTTGGGCGCATCCTTGGGCGGGGTCGGCTGCGGCGGCCAATAGGGCGTGGACTCCGCCAGGGTCGCCCCGATCTTCGCCGCCATCACATCCTCCCGAAAAACTATTGGCAGGAGAAATGCCAGTTTTTCGGTGGGACGGAAAGAGGCCGCGCGCCGCCTACTTCTGCATCGCGTAGAGCTTGACCACCGAATAGAGGAAGTCGCGACCTTCATAGAGCGAGCGGACGCGGATGCGCTCGTTCAGGCCGTGGACTCCGCCGCCGTCCGGATCGCCGAACATGCCCGAGAGGCCGTAGCTGGGGATGCCGGCGGCGTTGGTGAAGCGGCTGTCGGTGGCGCCGGTGGACATGGCCGGCACGAAGGGCACGCCCGGCCACATCGCCTTGGACACCTGCTCGATGGGGCCGACGATGGCCTTGGTGAGCGGCGGCGGCGGCGAGACCGGGCTGGGCGTTCCCACCAGGGTGACGGCGATCTTGTCGTCGGCGAACACCTTGATCAGCTGGGTCTTCACCGAGTCCAGGCTCTCGCCGGGCAGGATGCGGCAGTTGACGTTGGCCTCGGCCCGCTGGGGCAAGGCGTTGGGAGCATGGCCGGCATTGACCATGGTGGCCACGCAGGTGGTGCGCATCATCGAGTTGCGGCTGGCGTCCTTGATCACCTCGGCCACGGCCGCGGCGTCGGTGGGGTCCTTGGCCACGGCGGCCATGGCCGCGCCCGAGGCGCCGCCCTCGATCACCGACATCTTCTCGAAGTGGTTCTTGGTGGCTTCGTTCAGATGGATCGGGAAGTCGTAGGCGCCCAGCCGGCTGAGCGCGGCCGACAGGTGATAGATGGCGTTGTCCTTGGACGGCCGCGAGGAGTGGCCGCCGGGGTTGGTCGTGACCAGGGTGAAGTCCTGATAGACCTTCTCGCCGGCCTGGATGCCCAGGAACTGGCGATTGCCCTTGGCGTCGAGGCGGCCCGCCCCGCCCTCGTTGAGGGCGAACTGCGCGTCCATCATCGGGCGGTGGGTCTTCAGCATCCACTCGACCCCGTCGAAGGTGTCGGAGGTTTCCTCGCCGCAGGTCAGCACCAGCTTCAGGCCCCGGCGCGGTTTGAAGCCCTCGATCTTGTAGCGGATCATCGAGTCGGTGAAGACCGAGGCCATGGCCTTATCGTCGCTGGCGCCCCGAGCGTAGAAGTAGCCGCCCTCCTCGATCAGGGTGAAGGGATCGCGCTCCCAGTCGGCGCGGTTGGCCTCCACCACATCGATGTGGGCCAGCAGCATGATGGGCTTGGCCTTGGCGTCGCTCCCGGCGAGCGTCGCCACCAGGGCGCCGTCCTTAGGGCGCTCGGTGGGCACCAGGATCGTCACGTCCTTCTCGGCGTAGCCGGCGGCTTTCAGGCGCGCGCCCATCTTCTCGGCGGCGGCGGTGCAGCTGCCCACCGACAGCGTGGTGTTGGTCTCCACCAGCTCCTTGTAGAGCGCCCGGTAGGCGACCTGGTCGGGCCGGCTCTGGGCCTGGGCGGCGGAGGCGGAAAGGGCTGCGACGCCGATGGCGGCGAGGACAGTGGTCTTGAGTTTCATGGACAGGCCCCGGTTACGCTTTGCGCAGACCGTAGGCGCCGCTCGGGCTCGCCGCAAGGCATGTGACGCGTCCGGCGAGGATCGCGAGAGGCTGCCTAGTTCAACGCCGCCTTCTTCACCGGGGCCGGCGGCAGGGGAGCAATGTTAACGCCTTCCTGCGCCAGTTCGCGGACCTCGGTGGGGGAGGCCTCGCCGTAGATGCCGCGGTCTTCCGACTTGCCCGCGTGGATGGCGCGAGCCTCGGCGGCGAAGTCCTCGCCGACATAGTCGAAGTTGTCTTCTACGTGCTGCCGCACCTCCGCCATCGCCTGCATCATGACCTCGCGGGCAGCGGGGGTCATGTCCGGCGTGTTGCGCTTGGTGCCCGCCACCATGGGGGCCATGATCTGCTTGGTCACCGCCGTGGAGCCGCAGGTGGGGCAGCCGATCTGGTCGGCGGCGGTCTGGGCGTCATAGTCGTCGGACGAGCCGAACCAGCCCTCGAATTCGTGGGCGTGGTCGCAGGCCAGGGCATAGCGGATCATGCGATGGCCACGGGCGGTGCGAAGGCCCGCGCGTTGGCCAGTGCCGGGATCGCCGCGCGCGCCTTGGCGACGGCGGCGAGGTCGAGGTCCACCACCAGGACGCCGGGCTCGTCGTGGGCCAGTTCGCCGAGAATCTCGCCCCAAGGCGCGATGGCCAGGGTGTGGCCCCAGGTGCCGCGGCGGTCCTCGTGGAAGCCGCCCTGAGCGGGGGCGAGCACGAAGCTGCCGGTCTCGATGGCCCGGGCGCGCAGCAGGATTTCCCAGTGCGCTGCGCCCGTCGGCCGGGTGAAGGCGGCGGGGACCAGCATGACCTGGGCGCCGGCCAGGGCGAGCGCCCGGTAGACCGCCGGGAAGCGCATGTCGTAGCAGATGGTGAGGCCCAGCGGCGTCTCGCCGGCCAGGGCCGTCACCGCCCGGTCGCCGGGTTCGTAGGTCTCGCTCTCCCGCGCGCTCTCGCCGGTGGGCAGGTCGACGTCGAACATGTGCAGCTTGTCGTAGGTGGCGGTGATCTCACCGACTGGCGAGATGAGCGCGGCGCGGTTGGCGGCCTTGCCGTCCTCGCGCAGCACCAGGGCCGAGCCGATCAGCAGCCAAACGCCGAGCTCCTTGGCCAGCGCCTGCAGCCCCAGGACGACAGGATCCTCCGCCAGCAGCTTGAGCTGCGGCAGCAGGGCGGCCTTGTCCTTCTGCAGGATGTTGCTGGCCTCGGGGGTGGCAATGAAGGTCGCGCCCTGGGCGGCGGCCTTGCGCACCAGAGGGATCAGGTGCTCCAACGCCGCGGCGTGGCTGGCGGGAGTCCGGGTCTGGATCAGTCCGACGCGCAAGGTCATGGTTCTCCTACAAGCCCCTCAATACGACCTTGGCAAGGCTCAAGCCGCCAGCAGGGGGTCCAGCTTGCCGTCGCGCTCCAGGGCCATGATGTCGTCGCAGCCGCCGATGTGTTCTTCGCCGATGAAGATCTGCGGGAAGGTGGCGCGGCCGTTCGACCGCTGCATCATTTCCTGACGCTTCTCCGGATCGAAGGCGGCCTCGATCTCGGTGAACGCGACGCCCTTCTTGTCCAGCAGCGACATGGCCCGCACGCAGTAGGGGCAGAACGGCTTGGTGTAGATGGTGACTTGGGTCATGGCTCAACTAACGCCGAAAGAGGTTGAAGGATCTCATATGGGGGTGTTCGCGGTTTCTTTCACCCTGGCGATCACCGCCACGTCGACGCAGGCGGCCCCGGCCTTGAGCAGGACGCGCGCGCAGCCTTCGAGGGTGGCCCCGGTGGTCATGACGTCATCAATCAGCAGGATTCGCCGTCCCGCCACCTGTTTCGCGCGGGAGGCGCGCACATGGAACGCCGCCGCCACATTCCTGCGCCGCCCGCCACCGGACTTGCCGCCCTGGGTCTCGGTGGCGCGCACCCGGATCAGGGCGTCGGGCAGGTAGGGCACGCCCGACAGCCGGCTGAGCGGCCGGGCGATCTCGGCGGCCTGGTTGTAGCGGCGGTTGAACAGGCGGGTCGGGTGCAGGGGGACCGGCGCGATGGCGTGGGCGCCCTCCAGCAGATCGCGGGCCGAGCGGCTGATCCAGCGGGCGAACAGGGGGGCCAGATCGGTGCGGTCGGCGTGCTTGAGCTGTAGGATCGGCCCATGCGAGGCGTCGTCATAGAGGCAGGCGGCCCGGGCCCCGGCGAAGGCGCGGGGCTTGGCCATGCAGGACGCGCACCGCACCCCCTCCCCTAGCGGATATTCAAAGGGCGTCCCGCAGCCGTCACAGACGGGGTCGTCGAGGAAGCTAATCTGGCTCCAACCCGTCGCCGTCAGCCCCGTCGCCAGCGGCCTGGGGCCGTCATCCAGGGACTGGGGCGGGAATAAAAGGTCCAGCGCGGCCTGCGCGGCGGATTTCATGCGCGGCCCTGGTTTCCACCAGGCCTCCGACACGCCATCTTGCAGGCTCATGTCCGCCCCGCCCCTGCTCTTCGACCGCGCCCAGCTGCGCGCCCGCCTGACCCGCGCCGCGCCCGGCTACGGAAACGCCGACTTCCTCAAGCGCCGCGCGGCGGAGGACGCCGTGGTGCGCCTGGAGGCGATCCTGCGGGACTTTCCGCGCGCCGTCGACCTCGGAGCCCGCAACGGGGCGTTCGGCGAGGCCCTGGCCCAGAGCGACGCCGCCAGCCGGGTGGGGTTGTTGGTGGAGGCCGACCTGTCGCCTGCCATGCTGGCCGGCCGCGACGGCCCGTGCATCGTGGCCGACGAGGAGCGCCTGCCCTTCGCCTTCGGGTCGCTGGATCTGGTGGTCTCGACGCTGGCCCTGCACTGGACCAACGACGTGGTGGGGGCCCTGATCCAGATCCGCCGCGCCCTGAAGCCCGATGGCCTGTTCATCGGCTCCATGTTCGGCGGCGCGACCCTGACCGAACTGCGGGC
>JAYVDG010000394.1:0-4689 GCA_043749525.1 Phenylobacterium sp. | reverse complement strand
CTTGGGTCCAGCGTCGCTGGCCTTCGGGCGTGGTGCTCAAGGGATCTATCACCCCGGGCTCCGACGCCGAATGGGCGCCCTGCAAATACAAATCTGCGAAGGGATCTATGGGGGGGTCATCTGACGCTGGGTCAGCCATTCGGAGGGCCCCACCCTGTGCTGAAACCTCGGTGTGCGCTGGAGGTGTCGGTGGCGGACACACCCGGTTGCGAAAGGCGCGCTCCTTCCAATAGGTAATCTTGCGTCCCAGCACCGGCGCCAGGCCAGCCCGTAGGATCACCAGGCGATCGCTTGGCATTTGCATCAGTTCCTGTGGCAGCATCAGGGCGCGCCGCTGGTCTGACTCAGTCAGGCTGCGATGGCCGCGCGAGAGCAGGCTGGGTCGGCTGCGGGAGCGGCCGGCATAGGTGTAGTAGCCGAGCCGCTCCGAAAGCTCCTGGGCCACATGCAGCTCCTTCAGCCCGAAGGCGATTTCCACCGCGCAGTTGCTGATGATGTCTTGGGCAAGGTCGGCGCCGTATTCACCACGCAGTTGGGCGGGGCTCTGCAGAACCGGCAACAGTCGCAGGCCATAGCCTGCGATATAGGAGAAGCCGCGCGCCACGGCCTCGACATGGCCCAAGCGGGCAAATTCATCGAGCACCACCAGAACCTTGATCTGGTGCTGATCACCGGTGGGGCGCTCGCGGGCATTGCGCTCGATCAGCTGCTGGAACAACAGCCCGTAGAGGGGCGCAACCCGCGCCAGGTTGTCGGGCGAGACGCCCAGATAGATCGAGATCCGGCGGTCACGCAGCTCTGCGAGATCAAAGTCGCTACTCTCTGTGGCGGCGCAGACTCGGGGGTTCAGGAACAGATTGAGCCTTGAAGTGAGGGTCTGCTTGATGCCGGAAAATGTGGCGTCGGAGGTGGAGCAGAAGTCGGCCAACGCCCGGGCGCAAGCGGCGCTAAGGGGCTTTCCGGCCGCCTTTCGCGCCTGGGCGGCCTTGGGAAGGCGGGTGCGAGGATCGCCATCGGTAAGTTCGCCATAGATCACGCCAAGGCTGAACGGCTTTTCGCCACTCGCCACGAAGGCGCCCACGCCGATGAAGCCCGTGCGGGCCGCCTCAGACCAGAACGGATCGGCGCGCAACGGGGGCGGGAACAACATCACCGCCAGATTCTGCAACTCGTCCATCACCGCGACCGGGTCGTCCCGATCGATGTGGGCCAGCGGATTGTAGCGGGCGGTTCGGCCATCGGGCGCGAGCGGATCGAAGAGAAAAACCTCCTGGCCATGGGCGGCGCGAAAGCCCGCGGTCGCGTCCCAGTTCTCCCGTTTGACGTCGAGCACCACGGTGGAGTCTGGCCAGTTGAGCAAATTAGGGATCACCACGCTGACCCCCTTGCCGCTGCGGGTGGGCGCATAGAGCATGACATGCTCCTCGCCCCCGGCGACCAGCAGGCGCCCGTTCTTGCGCCCGAGCAGGACCCCGCGCGCCGCGCGAAGGCCGCCTCGGACCAGATCGGCTTCTGACGCCCAGCGCGCCGCGCCATGCAACGGCGGTCGCAGCCCTTTTGCGATGGCGACGACGGTGATGAGGCCGCAGACTAGGGCGCTGAGCATGCCTGCGCCAAGCCAACGCCGCACCTGTGGGTCGCCACGGAAATACCAGAGCCAGGCCGGAACCTTGGCTATCGAAAGATCCCATGAGAGGGCGCCGAGGCCTGCGAGCGCGACCAAACCAGCGATCGTCAGCAGAGCGCCGGTGGCCATGACCCCCAGGGCCAGGAGGTAGGCGGCCTTAAGAGGCCAAGGCGCGCCGGTGAAGCGGTTCATACCAAACCTCCGTCACACGAAAACGACCGTCCACTCGGCGCGTCTGCACCACCACATCGACGAGGATACGGAGCAGTTGGCCGATCTCGTCCCAGCTGAGGTCGCGCCCGCCTTCGGCTTCCTTGACCAGCAGGGCGAGCTGCTCGAAGGCGAGCCGGGCGCTATCGGCGTGGATCGTGGTGATGGAGCCAGGATGCCCAGAATTCGCAGAGCGCAAGTAGGTGAAGGCCGAGCCGTCGCGCAGCTCCTGCAGCAGGATGCGGTCGGGCCGCATGCGCAGGGCGCTCTCCAAAAGCGTCTTGGCGTCGACCTTGGCCAGGCCTTGCCCATCCTTGGCGTAGAGTAGGTGCACAACATTGCGCTGCGGCGTGACGAGTTCTCTTGCGTCCTCAATGGTGAGCAGGCGCTCTTGCGCCGGGATCAGGCGCACCAGCGCCTTGGCCAGCGTGGTCTTTCCAGATCCGGTGGCGCCGGAAATCAGAATGTTGCGCTTGCTCGTCACCGCGAGGCTTAGGAAGGCGCGCCACTCGCGTGCGTCGTGCAGAGCCAAGAGCTCGCGCTCCAGGGGCGCGGCGTTCGGGGTTCGGGCGGTGACCGCGTCAAACAATCCGCCAGAGGCCAGGTCGTCCAGGCTCAGATCGATGGCGGCAGGCCGCCGGATGGTCAGCGAGATGTGTTCGGCGGCGGGCGGCAGGACGATCTGGCAGCGCTCACCGCAGGGCAACACCGTCGAGCAGATCGGCGTCTCGGCGTTGACGTCCTGGACAGTATAGGCCGCGGCCGCGGTGGCCAGGGTTGCAAGCCATGCCGGCGTCAGCTCCGGCGCGATCACCCAGCGCCAGGTCCCGGCTTGTTCGAGCGCCAGTTCGCCTGGACGATTGACCACCAAGTCGGTGACATCGGCGGGCTCCAGATAGGCGCGCAACGGGCTCAGGTAGTGCTCCAGAACTGCGCTGTTGTCGGCCACCGTCTAGCGCTCCGACAGGTCATAGACGCGGGAGAAATCGAGATCCTGGGCCACGAAGATGGAGATCTCTCCGCCCTGAGGTTTGGTCAGGGTCGGTGGGATATTGGCGGCGGACTGGAGGGCGACCCCTGCGGCGTCAGAGGGAAGACGCGCTGTGGCGCTCGAGATGTTTTGACCCTCAAGATCGTGGCCGCCGCTGTCGATGATGGAAAGTAGCAAGCCCGCCCCGAAGCGGTCCCAAAAGTGGGTGTCGATCTCACCGTCAAACCCGGCGCGACCCAGGGCGTCTGCAGCCGGAGAAGCCAGGGGTACGGCGACGCCAGTCGGGGTTACAGCGCGGGTCCACAGCACAAACAACCGCCTCTGACCCTGGCGCAGATTGGCGCGGTACTCGCCCATCACCCGCGCGCCCTTCTCCAGCAGCACCACGCGGCCGGAATCGGACAGCACGTCGCGAGTGACCAGGCAGCTGACATAGCCGGGGGTGGCGCTGCTCATGGCGGTCTGCACCACGCATGGGATGGTCGCACCCGCCAGGATCAGAAGGTTTCGGTTGGGCAACCGCGTGGCGCGCGCCAAGCCGATCACCGAGCCTTGGCGAAGGCCTTCCAGTTCGGTGGGCTGAGGTTGGGCAGGCTCTGCAGCCGGGGCGAGCGGCGTCGCGTCGCGTGAGGATCCCTGGCGAAAGGCGAGCAGCGGCGCAGAAGGCGGATTTGGGTTTGAGCTTGCCGGTTGCGGTTGCGGTTGCAAGGCCGGAACCTCGGTGGCGGCTGGACCGGTCAGGCTCGGCGCGTCGGCCCCCGGTGCGGTCAGGGTGGGGGACGGGGTCGCGGGTTCGAAGGCGACCACCTGCCGCGCCGGTTGATCCACAGCGTGGCTCGCTCCGTGTTGACCAATTGGCCAATTGGCCATGAGCAGCACGCCACAGCCAAGGATCGCGCCAGCCAGGATCAGGACCCCGCTCAAGCGCGGCGGCTCCAGACGACCCGACACCGGTGAAATCGTTCGCTGCAGGGGCGGCTCCACGGTGGGCGTAGGATCGGGCGCGTCGCTCATGGCCCGGGCGCCTTTTCGATGCGCGTCACATCTGCGGCGACGGTGCCGGTCGTGGTCGTGACGCCGTAGGGATTGAAGGCCAGGTTGTAGAGGCAGAGCACCTGGCGATCGTGGCGTAGGCGCCATTGTGGCGCGATCGAATGGAGGACCACGAACTCACCGCGGACATCGAAGCTCGCCAAACTTTCCGTCCCACCGGCGTCGACCTGGTAGATCGCGGGCAGGGCTTGGTTGGCGGGGAACCGCAGCACGGTGAACCGGCCGTTGTCTGAGATTTCGGAGGGTTGCAGGCTGCTGGCGCCCTGGGCCTCATAGGCCAGGTTGCGGGCGCCTTCGACCACGGCGCGCTCAAGCTTCAGCTCGATGACGCGGGCCTTCAGGACCTGGGCCTGCGCCGCCAACGCGGCGGCGAGCCGGTCTCGCTCATCGTCGGGATAGGCAAAGCGCAGCACAAATAGGTCAGGCGATCGGCCCTCGGGCGCCACGGTAAGGGCAAAGGCGTAGTGCCGCGTTCCAGCGCCTCGCCGGGTGGTGACCAGCAGGTTGGTGGGCCGGGCGGGCCCTCGTGGCTTTAGAAAGAGACTGGCGCCCTCGGCGGCCACCTCCCAGCCAGCGCTATCGCCCACCGCGACATTGGCGATGGTTTCATCGGCGGCGAACACCAGGTGGGTGGCGGTGCGCAGGGCGCCGCTGACCTTGACGACCTGCCAGGGATCATAGTCCACCGCACGAACCCTTGGATCGGCCGGTCCAGGCTTGGGGGTTTCGGCGGCCTGGGCCAGGCCGCCATTGAGCGCCAGGGCGATGATCAGGGCGCGGGCGTTCATCGCACCACCTCCGGGTCTGA
>JAYVDG010000393.1:0-4708 GCA_043749525.1 Phenylobacterium sp. | reverse complement strand
GATGGGCGAACCTCGCCGAGGAATAGGTCATGCTGGGGTCGAGCCAGCGGGAATAGAAGTCGTTTCCCAGATCGTAGTGGGCATGGATGTTTCGCTTGGATCCCTGGCGGGAATTGCTGTTCAGCGCATGGCTGACGAAGTTGAAGACCCCGACCACGGGATTGCCCTGAGTCACTCGGCGCAGGTTCTCGAAGTTCAGGGAAAAGACACTCAGCACCGCCGTCAGGTCCGGCGTGTCCCATTCCCCGGCCGCGTAGCCTTCTGCGAACCCGATGTCGCCGGCCGCCAGGGCGCGGCTGATGAAACGGAAGTCGCGGACGATGATCCGCGCGTTGGGGCCAGGCTCGCCCTCCAGCCGCAGTTCGTGGCCCTTGGGTGTGACGAAGGTCAGCTCTCCCGCCATCCAGTTGCGGGCCATCATCCGCAAGGCGTTGCGGAATATGATCGGCACGTCCGCCAAGGCGGGCAGGCGCCGGAAGGCGCGAGGTGAGGCCGCGAGCGCGGTGAGGGACGATTCGTGCGCCAGGGTCATGGCCGCAACTCCCGATCTCTAACTGGATACTAACATTGGTTTGGCGTCGGGAAAATTCGAGAACCCTTGCTGAACCTACGGCCCTGTTTGGGACACGGATGCAGCCGACGAATTCAGGCTTGTGAAGACAACGCCCAAGCGCCACTTAGGCGCCATCCCAAAGCCTGACCTATCCGGAGCCCGTCCATGGCCGTCCTGACCCTGAACAAGTGGAACATCTCGATCGGCGACGGCCAGCCGCTGGCGGTCATCGCCGGCTTGAACGTCCTGGAGGACATCGAACTCGCCCGCGACACCGCCCGCCACCTGAAGCAGGTGACCCGCGAGCTGGGGCTGCCCTATGTTTTCAAGGCCAGTTTCGACAAGGCCAACCGTTCCTCGATCCACAGCTACCGCGGCCCCGGCATCGTCGAAGGTCTGAAGATGCTGAAGGCCATCAAGGCCGAGTTCGACCTGCCCATCGCCACCGACCTGCACGAGCTGGATCAGGTCGAGGCTGTCGCCGAGGTGGCCGACCTGGTGCAGATCCCGGCCTTCCTCTGCCGCCAAACTGATCTCGTCGTGGCCGCGGCCCGCGCGACCCAGGCCGCCGGCGGCCTGCTGCACGTCAAGAAAGGCCAGTTTTTGGCGCCCTGGGACTGCCGCAACATCCTCGATAAGATCAAGGAAGCCATCGGCGAGGACCTGGTCATCCTGTGCGAACGGGGCGTCTCCTTCGGCTACAACAACCTGGTGGTCGACATGCTCGGCATCGAGGAGATGAAGCAGTTGGGCGCGCCCGTGACCATCGACGCCACCCATGCGGTGCAACTGCCTGGCGCGAACCCGAAGTCCAACGGCGCATCGACCGGCGGGCGGCGTGAAGGCGTGCCGATCATCGCCAAGGCGGCGGTGGCGGCCGGCGCCGACGGCGTCTTCCTCGAATTCCACCACGATCCGGACAAGGCGCTCTGCGACGGGCCCAGCTGCCTGCCGCTGGACAGCGCGCAGGGCCTGCTGAAGACCCTCAAGGCTCTGCACGCGGCGCGCTGATGGACCTTTCGACCCTTCAGCAACTGCTCTCCCGCCTCTCCGGCGCCCGCATCGTCTGCGTGGGCGACCTGATGGTGGACCGGTTTGTGTACGGCGCGGTGACGCGGGTGTCGCCGGAGGCGCCGATCCCGGTGCTGGCCCGCGAGCGTGAGCTGGTGATGCTGGGCGGGGCGGGCAACGTGGCGCGCAACGTCGCGGCGCTGGGGGGCGATGTGGCCCTGATCGGCCTGGTGGGCGGCGACAGCGAGGGCCATGAGGCCCTGCGGCTGATCGGCGACAAGACCGGCATCGAAGGTTTCCTGGTCACCGATCCCGGCCGACCCACCACGCTGAAGACCCGCTTCGTCTCCGGCGGCCAGCAGCTGCTGCGGGTTGACCTGGAGCAGAGCCACCCGGCGACGGGCGATGTGGAGCAGCGCCTGGTGCGCACCATCCGCGACGTGGCCGCCGGCGCCGGCGCCATCCTGCTGTCGGACTACGGCAAGGGCGTGGTGACCGACGCGGTGATCGCCGCCTGCCGCGCCGTGGGCGTGCCGGTGATCGTCGACTCAAAGGCCCGCAGCTTCCTGCGCTATGGCGAGGTCGACGTGATCAAGCCCAACGCCGCCGAGCTGGCCTACGCCACCGGCCTGCCGACCTCGTCCAACGCCGAGATCGAGATCGCCCTGGCCCATGCGCTTAGCCTCTGCGAGGCCAAGGCCATCCTGGTGACCCGGGCGTCGAAAGGGATCACGCTTGCGGTTCGCGGCCAGCCCGTGGAGCACTTCTCCACGGCGGCGCGGGAGGTGTTCGACGCCTCGGGGGCGGGGGACACCACGCTCGCGGCGCTTGGCCTGGCCCTGGCCGCCGGCGCGGGGGTCGCCGAGGCCATCGCGTTTGGGATGCTGGCCTCCGGCGTCGCGGTCGGCAAGGCCGGCACCGCCACGGTTCTGCCCGAGGAGCTCATCGAAGCCTCGCTCACCGCCCACATGGCCCCGGCCGAGGGCAAGATCGTCACCCCACAGCGGATGGCTGACGAGATCGCCCGCTGGCGCGCCAAGGGCCTGAGGGTCGGCTTCACCAACGGCTGTTTCGACATCCTGCACCGCGGCCACGTGACCTATCTCAACCAGGCGAGATCCTGGTGCGACCGCCTGGTGGTGGGGCTCAACTCCGACCGCTCGGTCAAGGCGCTGAAGGGCGAGGGCCGTCCGGTCAACGATCTGGAGGGCCGGGCCATGGTGCTGGCCGGTCTGGGCGCCGTCGACCTGGTGGTCCCCTTCGACGAGGACACCCCGATCAAGCTGATCGAGGCCGCCCGGCCCGAGGTGCTGATCAAGGGCGCCGACTATTCCGAAGACCAGGTGGTGGGCGGCGACCTCGTCAAGACCTGGGGCGGCGAGGTGCGCCTGGCCCAGATCGTCGACGGCTATTCCACCACCGCCGCCATCGCCCGCATGACCGCCAAGGAACCGACATGACCCGCCGCATCGCCTTCGTCACCGGCGGGGCCGGCTTCATCGGCTCCAACATCGCAGCCAAGCTGGCGGAGGACCCCACCCTCGACGTGGTGGTCTGCGACTGGCTGGGGGAGGCCGAGCTCGGCAAGTGGCGCAACATCGCCAAGCATCCGATCGGCGACTTCGTGGCGCCGGAGGCCATGTTCGAGTGGCTGGAGAAGCGCTGGCGCGACATTGAGATCGTGGTCCACATGGGCGCCATCTCGTCCACCACCGAGCCCGACGCCGACAAGATCATCCACGCCAACTTCACCCTCAGCCGCGACCTGTTCCGCTGGTGCGCCGACCGCCAGCGCAGGTTCGTCTACGCCTCCTCGGCGGCCACCTATGGCGACACAGCGGACTTCGACGACAAGGACGACCTGGCCTCGCTGGCGGCGCTGCGGCCGCTGAACACCTATGGCTGGTCCAAGGCGCTGTTTGATCTGTTCGCCGCCCGCCAGGCGGCCCGCGACTACGCCCCGCCGCAGTGGGTGGGGCTGAAGTTCTTCAACGTCTACGGCCCCAACGAGGAGCACAAACACTCCATGAAGTCGGTGGCCTCGCAGATCTGGCCAAAGGTCGCGGGCGGCCAGGCCGTGCAACTGTTCAAGTCCTACCGCGAGGGCGTCGCCGACGGCGGCCAGACCCGCGACTTCGTCTATGTCCGCGACGTGGCCGATGTGGTGGCCTGGCTGGCCAGCTCTGAGCAGGTGAACGGGGTCTACAACCTGGGCTCCGGCAAGGCGCGGACCTTCGAGGACATGGCCAAGGCGGTGTTCACCGCCGCCGGCAAGGCCCCGAAGATCGAATACACCCCCATGCCGCCGGCCATCCGCGACAAGTACCAGTACTTCACGCAGGCGAAGATGGACCGCCTCAAGGCCGCCGGCTTCAACCAGCCCATGACCGCCCTCGAAGATGGGATCACCGACTACGTCCAGACCTACCTGTGCCAGTCGGACCCCTACAGGTAGGCGCATGGCGCAGCGTCGCAGGGGCTTCAAGCGGGCGGTGAGCGCGGCGGTCATGGCCTTCCTGGCCCTGGTGGTCATGGCCGCCTTCGTGTGGCGCGACGATATCGCCAGCAACGCCCTGGACCCCAAGGAGCCGTTCCAGACCTATCGGCCGCCCGTAGCGCCCGATTACAACCAGCGCGCCGCCTGGGCCCTGCTGCCGGCCAAGCCCGACATCTGGACCACCGGCGATCCGCCCGCCGACGTCTTCTTCGTAGGTCCCACCAGCTATGACGGCGGCCGCGACTGGAACAGCCCCATCGACGACGTCCAGTCCGACAAGTTCTTCCGCCGCGTGGTCGCGCCCAACTATGCGGGCCCCTTCCTGCGGGTCGGCCGCCTGTTCGCGCCGCGCTATCGCCAGGCCAGCCTCTACACCCTGCTGACCCTGCGCGAGGACGCCCGCGACGCCCGGCGCTTCGCCTATGCCGACGTGGCCGCCGCCTTCCGCCAGTACATGGTCGCCGACAACAAGGGCCGGCCCTTCATTATCGTCGGTGTTGAGCAGGGCGGGACCCTGGCCTCGCGTCTGATCGCCGACGAGATCGCCCGCGACCCGGCCATTCGCGCCCGGCTGGCGGCCGCCTATCTGATCGAGACCGTGGTCCCCGCCGCCACCCCGCCTCTGGCGCCCTGCACGCGGCCGGCCG
>JAYVDG010000392.1:0-4710 GCA_043749525.1 Phenylobacterium sp. | reverse complement strand
CCGTGCGCGGCCTGGCCGCCAAGCACGGGGTGGAAATCCCCATCTGCGACGCCGTCGCCGCCATCCTGGCGGGCGAAGCCGATATCGACGCGGCCATCACCGGCCTGCTGTCGCGTCCGCTCAAGACCGAATTCTGAAGGAACCGACCATGGCCCTCTTCGTGATGATCTGCCTCGACAAGCCCAACTCGCTGGACCTGCGCATGGCCACCCGGCCCGCGCACCTGGCCTATGCCGGGACCTTCTCCAGCGTCGTGAAGCTGGGCGGACCGATCCTGGACGACAAGGGCGACATGGCCGGCTCCCTGCTGGTGATGGAGGGGGAGACCGAGGAGGTGGCGCGCGCCTTCAACCGCGACGACCCCTATACCCTCGCCGGCCTGTTCCAGAGCGTGCAGGTCCTGCCCTTCCGCGCCACCATCGGAAACCTGTGAACCGCGACGAACCCGACAACCCGGCCAGGCCCCCCGCCGGTCAGCGGCTGTGCGCGCTCGCCGACCTGGCCGAACCCGGCGCCAAGGGCTTCCGGTTCCGCAACGACCGGGCCCTGTTCGCCGGGTTCGTCGTGCGCCAGGGCGACAGCGTTGCGGGTTATGTCGACTCCTGCCCGCACAACGGCTGGCCGCTGGCGGTCATGGACGACCGCTATCTCACCCGCGAGGGCGACCGGATCATCTGCGCGGCGCACGGGGCGATATTCCGTCCGTCCGACGGCCTCTGCGTCGCCGGGCCCTGCGCCGACGAGCATCTGCGCCCCTGGCCGGTGGCCATCGTCGATGGCGAAGTCCTCACCGCCTGACTCTTCCTTAACCCGCCAAGGCTAAGCCTCTGCTCCTGGAATTAAGAGGAGCCTGTCATGGCTGACGCCCTTCGCGCCCTGGCGACCATGAACCACCGGTTCGCCCCGCAATTCGCCAAGACCATGCTGGCTTCGCCGCGCGCCGATGAGGACGCCGCCGCCTTCGCCCGCCACTGCGAGGCCAAGGGCTTCGAGTTCACCGAGGGGTGGGCGGATCAGAACATCCCCTTCGTCTCGCCCCTGCTGCGCGACTTCGCCGCCAAGCGGGGATCGGTCCGCTACATGGAGATCGGCGCCTATGAGGGGCGCAACCTGGCCTTCATGGACTGGCTGCTGCCGGCCAAGCTGGACGTCACGGTGATCGACCCCTGGTTCGACCAGGACCTGAACCCGGAAGAGAAGTATCACGCGGTCGAGCCGCGCTTCGCCCGCAACACCGCCAAGCTCGGCTTCTCCAAGCTCACGACCCACAAGGGGTTCTCCACCTACGAACTGCCCAGGATGCTGGAGCGGGGAGAGACCTACGACCTGATCTATATCGACGGATCGCACACCGCCTGGGCGGTGGGCGTGGACCTCGCCTATTGCGCGGCGCTGCTGAATGTCGGCGGCATGATGGTGCTGGACGATTATTGGCATCATGAAAGCGAGATTGGGGGACCGGGCGTCAAGCAGGCGGTGGATGCCTTCCATGGAGTCTTCCGGCGCTACTTCGACATCACGGCCGTCTACCGCCAAGTGGCCCTGACGAAGATCCTAGAAATCCCGCGCTGATTACTGCCAAGCTCTGCTGAGAGCTTGTTCTTAGAGCCGGCCCGGGACTCCCGGGCGCGGGCTGACTGTTTGGCGGGCGAAACCCGCCATAGTTAATAGAAAATAAAATATTCCAGGTAGCGCCATCCCCAATTCGGGGTTATGGCGTCGGTCTTGCAATTGCTGCAGCGCACTGTCCCAGGAGAGAACACCGCTGTGTTGAACCGCTTGCGTCACATTTTGCAGACCGCCACCAGCCGCCTGCCGCGACGCGATGCGATTCACCTTGTCGGTGTGGAGCTGGCCCTGGTGGCCGCCCTGACCGCCGGCATCGCCTTCGCCGCGGCTCCGGATGGCCGCAATGAACGCCTGGCCCGCCTGACCAAGGGCGAGGTTTCGGCCCAGGCCTTCGCCCGCCTCAAGGCCGGCATGGACCCGGCGATGCTGACCCTAGCCAGCCGCGTCGAGCCCCGCATGGGCGGCCTGATGCGGGCCTCCGACGGGGTGCTCAATCCTGACGCCGACGCCCTGCCCGAAGGCGCCGCGGCCGACCCGGCCGTCATCCGCCTGCAGGACCTCGACCCCGACCAGGCCCGTGCCTGGAATCTGGCCAACCCGACCTCGACCCTGCCCAATCCCGCGGCCCGGCCCTTCAAGCTGAAGACCGGCGGCATGCTGGACGAGGCCCGCGCCATCGATTGCATGACCGCGGCCATCTATTACGAAGCCGCCTGGGAAAGCGTCGACGGCCAGCGCGCCGTGGCCCAGGTCGTGCTGAACCGCATGCGCCACCCGGCTTTCCCCAAGACGGTCTGCGGCGTGGTCTTCCAGGGTTCCAACCGCGCCACCGGCTGCCAGTTCAGCTTCACCTGCGACGGGGCGATGAACCGTCAGCCGCAGGAAGCCGCCTGGCTGCGGGCCCGCAGCGTCGCCCAGGCCGCCCTGAACGGCTACGTGATGAAGAAGGTCGGCACCGCCACCCACTATCACGCCAACTATGTCGCCGCGTACTGGAGCCCGAGCCTGGTCAAGGTCGGTACCATCGGCGCCCACATCTTCTATCGCTGGACCGGCGGCTCGGGCCTGCCCCCCGCCTTCTCCGGCAAGTATCTCGGCACCGAGGCCGAGGGCATGCAGATCGCCGCCCTCGACAGGTACGCCACCACGCCGAAGATCGACGCATCGACCGCCAAGGACAACCTTGAAGAGCCCCTTCCGGTGGAAGAAGCCGTCCTAACCAAGGCCCCGAAGGGCGCCGACGGCAAGACCCCGGCCGGCTCACCCCAGGCCGAGACCGTCAAGCAGGAAGCCCTGGTCACCGTGGCCGACGCCGCCAAGGACGCCGGCGCCCTGCTGAAGGCTGAGGACCTCGACTGGACCGGCCAACCCAAGCGCAAGGGTCCGCCCCGCCTGGCCATGCCCGGCTCGATGTTCTAGGGCCCTCGCGCGCCGGGTCAGCCCGGCGCGACCTCCGACGAGAAGGCGTTGACGTCCTCGATCAGGCCCGCCGCAGCCATCGCCACCAGCTCACCGCCCTTTTCCGGCGTCGCCAGCGCCGGGTCCGAACCCATGCGGCCATCGGCATAGCGGGCGCGGAAATCCAGGGCCTCGCGGATCGGGCCGGTGGGCGCGATCTGCGGCGCGTAGTTGGCGGACTTGATGGCGTCGGGATAGGCCCACTGGGTCACCGCGATCTCCGAGGGCGTCGCATGGCTGCCGTGCCCCACCGGGAACTGGCGGTTGGCGAGCGCCAGGACGCCCCGCAGCTCCCACCAGTTCTTCAGCTTCAGCGAGAAGCCGCGCGGCCGGCCGGCGAAGCTCGCCTCGGCATAGAGCTCGGAGAAGGCCGCCTCGATGGTGGCGACATTGCCGCCGTGGCCGTTGAGGAAATAGATCTTCTCAAACCCGTGGTGGCCGAGCGACCGGCACCAGTCGCCGATGGCGGCGATGAAGGTCGAGGGCCGCAGGGAGATGGTGCCCGGGAAGCCCAGATGATGCTGCGCCATGCCGATATTGAAGGTTGGCCCCACCAGGATGTCGCCGGTTTTCTGGGCCTCGGTCGCGATGATCTCCGGGCACAGCCAGTCGGTGCCCAGGAGGCCCGTCGGCCCATGCTGCTCATTGGAGCCGATCGGGATCACCACCGTCTTGGAGCGGCCCAGGAAGGCTTCGATCTCGGGCCAGGTGGAGAGGTGCAGCAGCATGTGGGCGGTCCTTGGCGGGAAGGAGGTGTCCTTCCCACATAGTCCCTTCCACCCGAGGCCGTAAGCGCCCGTCGGAGTCTTTGCTGGTCGCGCTTTCCGGGCGGCGAACCGGCGCCACTTCGCCTGAAAGTGCTCAGCGCCGATGCAGGATCATCGGCAGCCCGCCGCGCGGGCGCATGGTGATCCGCTGCTGGACCTCAACCTCGTGTCCGGGCTTGAGCTCCAGGCTGTAGCCCTGGGCCAGGGTGGCCAGGATCAGCATCACTTCGGTGATCGCCAGCGACGCCCCGATACAGACCTTGGGGCCCCCGCCGAAGGGCATGTAGGCGAAGCGTGGCCGCTCCGGCGCGTCCTTGGCGAAGCGTTCGGGATCGAAGCGGCCGGGATCGTCCCACAGGAGCTTGTGCCGGTGCAGGATCCAGGGGGCGATGGCGACCATCCCGCCCTTGGGGATCTTCATGCCGCAGATCTCGTCGGCCTCCAGGGCCACGCGGGTCGAGATGCCCGGCGCGGCCGGATAGACCCGCAGGGCCTCGTCCACCACCATCCGGGTATAGGTCAGGCCTGGCAGGTCGTCGTGGGTCGGGGGGCGGCCGGCCAGCACCGTGTCCAGCTCGGCCTGCAGACGGGCGGCGACGGCGGGGTGCTGGGAGAGCAGATACCAGAGCCAACACATGGTGGCCGCCGTGGTCTCGTGCCCGGCCAGGAAGATGGTCACCACCTGGTCGCGGATCTCCTTGGCGCTCATCGTCTCGCCGCCCTCGCTGTCGCGGGCCTCGATGAGCCGGCTGAGCAGGTCCTGGGGACCGTCGGTCGGGTTGGCCTTCCGGTCCTCGATCATCCGGGCGATGTCGGCGTCCATCTCGGCGAAGACGGCGGCGATGCGTTTTTCACGGGCCCGGAAGCGGACGTCGCCGATCACCGGCAGGATATCCAGCAGGTTCATGTTCAGTTC
>JAYVDG010000391.1:0-4712 GCA_043749525.1 Phenylobacterium sp. | reverse complement strand
GTCTGAAAGAAGCCGCAAAGCTCGGATTTAAAAGGGCTTTCGGACCTGCCGACGTCGATGGCGGCCCGCTGAAGATGACCGGCGTGGCCCGCCTGGGTGACGCCATCCGCCGCATTGGCGACGGCGATTGGGATTAGACGGTTTGCCCTGGTTCGACATCGTCGTGCTGTCCATCCTGTTGGCCTCGGCGGGGGTCGGATTCTATCAGGGCGCCGCGCGCGAGATGGTGGCCGTCCTCTCCTTCCTGATCGCCGCCGTCGTAGCGGTCATGGCGCTGAAGTTCACCGGGCCGCTGGGCAGGGCATTGGTCGATCCGGACTGGGCGGGCACCGCCGGCGCGGTCCTGGCCACCTTCATCCTGATCTACGGCGCCCTGCGGCTTACGGGCGCAGGCCTTGCGCGGCGCATCCAGGAGACCGAGATCCTGGGCCTGCTGGACCGCACGGTCGGCCTGGGCTTTGGCCTGATCCGCGCCTTCGTGGTCCTCGGGGCCTTCAACCTGGCCTTCAACGCCGCCACCCCGGTGGAGCTGAGGCCCAAGTGGATGACCGGCGCGGTCTTCTACCCGATGACCACGGCGGCGGGACAGATCCTGAAGGTCTTCGCACCCAAGGGTTTGGACATGGCCAACCGGCTGAAACCGGCGGTTTCCGAGGCGGTCCGTGAAGGTTCTGCGAACGCCCCGCGTGACTCTGGCGACGGTCGCGGCTATGACGCCCGCGATCGCAGCAGCATCGATGATCTAGTGGAGAAATCCCGATGACCCAGTCTCTGGATCGATGGCGGCAGGTTCCCCGCGATCCGGATGACGATACGCCCCGGCTTGAGTGCGGGGTGTTCGGGGTCTTCGACACCGACGGCGCCTCGGCGATCACGGCGCTCGGCCTCCACGCCCTGCAGCATCGCGGCCAGGAAGCCTGCGGCATCGCCAGCTTCGATGGCCAGGGGTTCCACACCGAACGCCATATGGGCCACGTGGGCGACGCTTTCGCCGGCGGCGACCTCATGGACCGCCTGCCCGGCCAATCGGCCATCGGCCACACCCGCTACTCCACCGCCGGCGGGTCCTTCATCCGCAACGTCCAGCCCATGTTCGCCGACCTTGAGGCCGGTGGCCTGGCCATCGCCCACAACGGCAACCTCACCAACTTCCTGACCCTGCGCCAGCAGCTGGTGGCCGAGGGCTCGATCTTCCAGTCGACCTCCGACTCCGAGGTCATCCTCCACCTCATCGCCCGCTCGCGCCGCGCGCGGATGGTGGACAAGTTCATCGACGCCCTGTCGGTCATCGAGGGCGGCTACGCCCTGGTGGCGCTGTCCAACAAGAAGCTGATCGGGGTCCGCGACCCGCTGGGCATCCGCCCCCTGGTGCTCGGCGACCTGGACGGCAAGGCCGTGTTGGCGTCGGAGACCTGCGCCCTCGACATGATCGGCGCGACCTTCGTCCGCGACATCGAGCACGGCGAGATGGTCATCATCGACCATGACGGCATCGAATCCCTGCGGCCCTTCCCGGCCGCCCGCGCCCGGCCCTGCATCTTCGAATACGTCTACTTCGCCCGCCCCGACTCGGTCGTGAACGGCCGCTCGGTCTATGAAGTGCGCAAGCGCATGGGCCGCAAGCTGGCCATGGAGAGCCACGTCGATGTCGACGTGATCGTGCCCGTGCCCGACTCCGGGGTCCCCGCAGCCCTCGGCTACGCCCAGGAAACCGGTGTCCCCTTCGAGATGGGCATCATCCGCAACCACTATGTCGGCCGCACCTTCATCCAGCCCACCCAGGGCGCGCGCGAAACCGGCGTGCGCATGAAACTGTCCCCCAACCGCTCGGTCCTGGCCGGCAAGCGGGTGATGCTGATCGACGACTCCATCGTGCGCGGCACCAACTCCGTCCGCGTCGCCCGCATGGTGCGCGAGGCCGGCGCCGCCGAGGTCCACCTGCGCTCGGCCTCGCCGCCGATCATGTGGCCCGACTACTACGGCATCGACATGCCCGACCGCGACAAGCTGCTGGCCGCCAACCACACCGTCGATGAGATCGCCAAGATCCTGGAGGTCGACTCCATGGGCTACCTCTCGGTGGACGGCCTCTACTGGGCGATGGAATCGGCGCCTCGCGACCCCGAACACCCGCAGTTCACCGACCACTACTTCACCGGCGACTATCCGACCCGCCTGCTCGACCGCGAGATCGCCGAGGGGCGCAACGAGACCTCGGAGCGGCAACTCTCCTTCCTGGTCGACGCGTGAGTTCAGCCAAGGCCGGCGGCTGGATCAGCCGCCTGAAACCCGACTGGTACATCATCCTGATCGTCAGCATGGTGGTGCTGGCGTCTCTCCTGCCTGCCCGCGGCGGGGCGGCCCCGGCCTTCGGTCTGGCCACCAAGATCGCCATCGCCCTGGTCTTCTTCCTGCACGGCGCCAAGCTGTCGCGGAAGGCGGTGATCAAGGGCGTCACCCACTGGCGGCTGCACCTGCTGGTCCTGGCCGCCACCTTCCTGCTGTTCCCGGTGCTTTGCCTGGGCCTGGCCGCCCTGCCCGGCGCGATCACACCCGTGGCCCTCGCGCCTGGCCTGATCTTCCTGGGCTGCCTGCCGTCCACCATCCAGTCGTCGATCGGCTTCACCGCCATCGCCCGGGGCAATGTGGCCGCCACCGTCGCCTCGGCCACCGCCTCGAACCTGCTAGGCATCGCCCTGACGCCGGTCCTGGCGGCCATCCTGATGCACACCCAGGGTGGCTTCTCGCTGCACTCAGCCCGGTCCATCGTCCTGCAGCTGCTGCTGCCCTTCATCGCCGGCCAGCTGCTTCACCCCTGGGTCGGGCCCTGGATCGCGGCGCGGTCGAAGATGGTCGGCTATGTGGACCGCGGCTCCATCTTGCTGGTGGTCTATTCCGCCTTCTCAGAGGCCGTGGTAGAGGGCATTTGGACCAAGGTCAGCGCGCTGGACCTCGTGCGCCTGCTGATCCTCTGCGGCGTCCTGCTGGCCGCCGTCCTGCTGGCCACACTGGCGGCCGCGCGGGCCTTCCGGTTCAACAAGGAAGACGAGATCACCATCGTCTTCTGCGGCTCCAAGAAGAGCCTGGCCAGCGGCGTGCCCATGGCCGGGGTGCTGTTCCCGGGCGCGCAACTTGGCCTGATCCTCTTGCCGATCATGGTCTTCCACCAGATCCAGCTGATGGCCTGCGCGGTCATCGCAAACGCCTACGCAAAGCGGGCGGACACAGAGCCCCAGACCAGCTAGAAGCCCCGCCATGACTGATACGAACCTCCCCCTCGCCGGCAAGATCGCCCTGGTCACCGGCGCCTCGCGCGGCATCGGCCGGGCGTCCGCCCTGGCGCTCGCCAAGGCCGGCGCCCACGTGATCGCCGTGGCCCGCACCACCGGCGGCCTGGAAGAGCTGGACGACGAGATCCGCGTCGCCACCGGCCAGCCGGCGACCCTGGTCCCCATGGACATCTCCCAGGTCGAGGGCCTGGACCAGCTGGGCCTGGCGATCCACGAACGCCACGGGCGCCTGGACGTCCTGGTCCACGCCGCCGCCATCCTGGGCGCCATCACCCCGGTGAGCCACATCGAGCCGGCGCTGTTCGACAAGGTGCTGACCACCAATCTGACGGCCACCTTCCGGCTGATCCGCACGACGGAGCGCTTGCTGCGCGCCTCGCAGGCCGGTCGGGCCCTCTTCATCACCACCGGCCGCGTCCAGCGCCCGAAGGCCTTCTGGGGCGCTTACGGGGTCTCCAAGGCGGCCATGGAGCACCTGGTGCAGACCTGGGCCGACGAGCTGGAGAACACCACTGTGCGCGCGGCCCTGATCGATCCGGGCGTCATGCGCACCAAGATGCGCGCCGAGGCCATGCCGGGCGAGGATCCCATGGACCTGCCGCATCCTTCGGAGATCGGGCCGATGATCGTCGAACTGGCCCAGGCGGACCTGGGCCAGCCGAAATCTAGCGTCTTGTTTTCGGACTGGAAGCTGATGTCCGGCTCGCCCGCTTCGGCTTGACGCCGGGACGGGCCAGCTTCTGGGTGCGCCCCTTGGGGTTGCCCACCAGCTTGGC
Organism: Phenylobacterium sp.; assembly: GCA_043749525.1. Classification (GTDB taxonomy): domain Bacteria; phylum Pseudomonadota; class Alphaproteobacteria; order Caulobacterales; family Caulobacteraceae; genus Phenylobacterium. Next base: position 646 of record JAYVDG010000391.1, on the reverse strand, counting down.
CTTGGCCACGTAGGACCGCTTTGGCTTGGCCTCTGCGCCCGCCTTGGCCTTGGCCGAGGCCGCGGCCTTGGATTTCGCCCGCATGCCCGTCGTCGGGCCGCCGACGGCCTTGGCCGCCGCCCTGGCTGCGAAGCCGCCGGTGGGGCCGCTCTTGGCCTCCCCCTCGGCGAAGGGGTTCTTGTTCGACTTCACCGTCAGCCGCATGGGCACGCCCGGCAGGTCGAAGCTCTCGCGCAGCGAGTTGATCAGGTAGCGGCGATAGTGGTCGGGCAGCTGATCGGCCCGGCTGGCGAACAGCACGAAGGTCGGCGGCCGCGCCTTGGTCTGGGCCATGTACTTCGGCTTGATCCGGCGCCCGCCGACCGAGGGGGGCGGATGGCGTTGCGTCGCCATGGACAGCCAATCGTTCAGGTCCCGTGTCTTGACCTTGGTGGACCAGTCGCCGTGCACCTTGAAGACCGCGGGCATCAGCTTGTCGAGACCACGGCCGGTCTCGGCCGACAGCGCCACCACCGGCGTCCCGCGCAGTTGCGGCAGCAGGCGCGCGGCCTCTTCGTTGAACATGGCCAGCGTCGCGCGCTGGTCCTCGACGAGGTCCCACTTGGCGAGACAGAAGACGAGCCCGCGTCCCTCCCGCTCGACCAGG
>JAYVDG010000390.1:0-4713 GCA_043749525.1 Phenylobacterium sp. | reverse complement strand
GCGCCAATGAGAGCATGTGCTGTGGGCACAGGAAATACGCCCTGCCGAAGGGCCGCAAGCCCGACCCGCTGTTCGACATGGATGACTTCCGCGCCGGCGTCAGGGCGGTTCTTGACGGGACCGCGCCGCCGCCGACCCTGATCCCGGCGGTCGACGCGCAAAGCCGCGCGACCCTGCGTCGCGGCGCTAAGGGCGCGTTGGTTTCGGACCTGCAGCGCAAACTGGGTCTGGCGCCGGACGGCGTCTTCGGCCCCCACACCGAAGCGGCTGTGCGGGAGTTCCAACGCTCGAAGGGCGCCGTGCAGGACGGCATCGTCGGGCCCAAGACCTGGGCCGCGCTGGACGCCGGCTGACGCGGGCTGACGCCGGTGCGGAGGCCTCCGGCTTGACGTGTGGCGGGCGTCGCGCGCCTCATCTCGGGTCAGACGGGGGCGGATTGATGGATCGGGCGGTGAGGTGGCTTTGGCGGACCGTGGCGGGGCTCGGCCTGGCGGCGGGGCTGGGGTCGGCGGCCCTCGCGGCGAGCCCGGCCTTCCAGCCGCCGCCGGTGCAGGGCGCCAAGCCCTGGACCAGCACGCCCTTCGACGACGCCAAGGACAGCTTCGCCTTCGCCGTGGTCAGCGACCTGGAGTCCGGCTATCGGCCAGGCGTGTTCGAGGTGGCCGCCGCGCAGCTGGCCCTGCTCCGGCCGGCCTTCGTGATCACCGTAGGCGACCTGATCGAGGGCGGGACGGAGGACGAGGCCAAACTGAACGCCGAGTGGGACGCGTTCGACGCGCGGCTGAAGCCGCCGCACGCGCCATTCTTCCATGTCGGCGGCAATCACGACCTGACCAACCTGGCGCAGCGGCGGGTCTGGGCCCAGCGCTACGGGCCGCGGTACTACCATTTCAGCTACAAGGGCGTGGTGTTCCTGGTGCTGGACACCGAGGACTATGCCGAGCCGCGGATGGCGGAGATCTATCGCCAGCGCGCCGATTTCCTGGAGGCCCGGAAGAGCGACCCGGAGAAGGCCAGGCGCCTGCCCTACGCCACCCTGATGGAAGCCAAGGTCGGCGAGGTGAGCCCGGAGCAGAGCGCCTATTTCGAGGGTGTGCTGGTTGACCATCCCAAGGCGCGCTGGACGGTTCTGCTGATGCACAAGCCGGTCTGGCGGCGGACCGACGGGCGCGGGCTGGAGCGGATCGAGGCGGCGCTGAAGGGGCGGCCATATACCCTGCTGAACGGGCACCTGCACCGCTACGCCTACACCGAGCGCAAGGGGCGCGACTACATCATGCTGGGGACCACCGTCGGGGAGCGGGCCTTCGACGGTTCGGAGGGCGCGCTGGACCACATGATGTGGGTGACCATGACCGCCGCCGGCCCCTCCATCGCCAACCTCCGCCTCGACGGCGTGCTGGACAAGACCGGCCATGTTCCAGCGGGCGGGGAGGGGCTTTGCCTCGACCGTGGCGGTCCGAACTGCCCGCGCTGACCACGGGCGGGCGCTTGACTTACGCCCTCGCCTGTCGCACCGCCGAAGGATGAAAAGCCTGCTGATCGCGGCCGCGTCCGTGACCCTCCTCACCGCCCTCCCGGCCCAGGCCGCGGACCTCGCCGCGACGGCTGCGAGCCTGCGCGACAAGGCGCTCGCCGACCCCACCGCCTGGGACGTTCTCGAGAACCTGACCACCGAGGTCGGGCCCCGTCCGGTGGGCTCGCCGGCCATAACGCGGGCCAAGGACTGGAGCGTCGAGACCTTCAAGCGGCTGGGCTTCGCCAACGTGAAGGTGGAGACCTTCGAGACCGGCGCCTGGTCGCGGGGGCGTGAGAGCGCCTCGGTGATCTCGCCCTATCCGCAGGCCCTGCACATCCTGGGTCTGGGCGGGGCCTATGCCACGGCCCACAAGGACGAGATCGCCAATATCGTCTTCGTCGGCGAGAGCGACGAGGGTGCGGGCGTGATCTGGAAGGTGGACCTGCCCAAGGCCAGCCGCGCCGCGCCGCAGATGCAGACCTTCGCCAATGTGGTCGCGCCGCTGAAGGTCGCGGTCACCGGCGATCCCAGCCGATTCGGCGGCTCCGACGTGGCCGGCATGGTGCGCCTGGGCGCGCCGGTGGCCGACCTGCACCAGGACGCCAGCCGCTATTTCGACCTGCACCACTCCGCCGCCGACACCCTGGACAAGGTCAGCCCCCTGGAGCTGGCCCAGAACGTCGCGGTCTGGACCGCCTTGCTCTACACCGTCGCCGACAGCGACATCGATTTCCGCAAGCTCGTCGCCCCGGAGGCCAAGTGAGCCAACCCCTTTCCGGCCGTCATGTGGCCCTGCTGCTGGGCGGTCTGTCCTCCGAACGTGATGTCAGCCTGGTCTCGGGCCGCGAGTGCGGCGACGCCCTGGAGCGCCTCGGCGCCAAGGTGACCCGCGTGGACGCCGGCCGGGATCTCGCCCAGGTGCTCGCAAAGCTGAAGCCGGACGTCTGCTTCAACGCCCTGCATGGGGAATGGGGGGAGGACGGCTGTGTCCAGGGGGTGCTGGAAACCCTGGACCTGCCCTACACCCACTCGGGCGTGCTCGCCTCGGCGCTCGCCATGGACAAGGCCAAGTCCAAGGCGGTGCTCGCCGCCGCCGGCGTGACCGTACCGGGCGGTGGATTGTTCAACCGCTTCGAGGCCGCCGCGGAACACGTGATGCCGCCACCCTATGTGGTGAAACCCAACGCAGAGGGGTCTTCGGTCGGGGTCTTCATCGTCCTGGACGGCGCAAATCGCCCGCCGCAGGAGATCGTCGCACCCGAATGGACCTACGGCGAAGAGGTGATGATCGAGCCCTATATCCGTGGGAAGGAGCTCGCCGTGGCGGTGATGGATGGCAAGGCGCTGACCGTTACCGATATTGTCCCCAGGTCTGGCTTCTATGACTACGAGGCCAAGTATGGGGACGGGGGGTCGGAACACATCCTGCCGGCCGAGATTCCCTTGAAAACCTTGGAGAAAGCCATGGAGCTGGCCGAGCGCGCCCATGCTGCGCTTGGTTGCCGCGGAGTTACCCGATCTGACCTTCGTTATGACGACATTAACGACATTCTGGTCCTTCTAGAGGTCAACACCCAGCCCGGCATGACGCCGACTTCGCTCGTCCCCGAGCAAGCGGCGCTGAAGGGCGTGGACTTTGACAACCTGGTGCTTTGGATCACGGAGGACGCTTATGCCCGCGGCGCTGCGGGGGGGATCGCGAGTTTCGGCGAAACCCCGGGCTAGAAAGCCCGCTGGCCCCAAGTCCCGCTCGCAGGCCAAGGCGCCTGCGGGGTACGCCCCCGCGAAGCTGGGCGCCGCCCGCGGCGTCGGCCTCTCCCCGAAGTACGCCCTGATCGGCGCCGCCGGCGTGCTGGCCATCGCCCTGATTGCGACGCTCTCCACCGGCGACCGCGCCCACAAGCTTTCCGAATCGATCACCAGCGGTGTGGGCGGCCAGTTCGCCCACCTCGGTTTCCGGCTGAAGGCCGTCCACGTGCAGGGCGCCTCGCCCATGGCCACCGCCGATATCCTGGCCGCCGCCGGGGTCTACAAGGACCAGCCGCTGCTGGGCCTGGACCTCGAGGTCCTGCGCCAGCGCATCGAAGCCGTGGGCTGGGTGAAGGAGGCGCGCATCGTGCGCCTGCTGCCCGACACGCTGGTGCTGGCGGTGGTGGAGCGCAAGCAGCTGGCCGTCTGGCAGCACGGCGGCCAGAGCCATGTCATCGATGACCACGGCCAGATCATTCCCGAGGCCCGCTCGGACAAGTTTCCCACTCTGCCGCTGATCGTCGGCGAGGGGGCCAACGAATACGCCGCCCAGATCCTGCCGGAGGTGGCGGCCAGGCCGCGCCTGATGGAGCGGATCGAGGCCCTTGTGCGGGTGGACAACCGCCGCTGGGACCTGCGGCTGAAGGACGGATCGCTGGTGCAATTGCCGGCGGTGGACGAAGACGGCGCCCTGATAAAACTGGAGCAGCTGGATCAGAGCCAGCGCATCCTGGAACTGGGTTTCGAGCGGATCGATCTGCGTGATCCGAGCGTGGTGGCGGTGCGGCCGCGTGACGGGGCCCTTCCCGGGCAACTCGTCGCGAACGGCGTTTGAGGATGAAGAGGGCAGACCCGTTGGTGACCCGTGTTGAGGACCGCAAGGAGAGCCGCGAAGGGCTGAAGGCCGCGCTTGGCCGCCAGCCGGTGATCGCCGCGGTGGACCTTGGCGCGTCGAAGGTGAGCTGCTTCATCATGAAGCATGACGGCGTCCGCCGTTCGGACCGCACCCTGACGGCGGCCGGCGTCGGCTATGTCCAGTCGCGCGGCGTGCGCGGCGGGGCGATCGTCAACCTGGACGAGGCGTCCGACGCCATCGCCCAGGCCGTGGAGCGGGCCGAAAACGTGGCCGGCGTCCAGGTGCAGAGCGTCACGGTCGCCACCGGCGGCGGCGCGCTCACCAGTCATCGCATTTCCGGCCGCGTGTCCCTGGGCGCGCGCGCCATCTCCGACCACGACCTGGTCCGCGCCATCCAGCAGGCCCTGAGCCAGATCAAGCTGCCGGGTCGCCGCGCCGCCCACATCCTGCCCGTCGCCTGGGCCGTGGACAGCCAGGCGGGCATCCGCGATCCGCGCGCCATGTTCGGCCGGGTCCTGGCGGTGGAGCTGCTGGTGGTCTCGATCTCCGAGGCCGTCTTCCAGACTCTGGGCGCCTGCGTGGAGCGGGC
>JAYVDG010000389.1:0-4713 GCA_043749525.1 Phenylobacterium sp. | reverse complement strand
CTGCGACCCAGGCGCGGTCCTTGGACCCGGCGTAGCGCGCGTCATTGCCCCAGGACTTCAGGGCCAGGCGCGAGGGCCGGTGGCGTTCCTCGACGTCGGTGAGAACCTCGATGGCCGCCGACAGGCGTCCCCCGTCACGCAAGGAAGATCGCCGCCACGATCATGCCGATGCCCACGAGGCTGACCAGCCAGACCAGGCTGCGGATACGCGGGATTCCCGCCGCATAGAGCGGCACGTAGATGGCGCGGGTCGCCACGTAGAGCACCGAGCCCCAAAGAGTCAGCGGGCCGGTCTTGGCCACCAGATAGGCGGCGAAGACGGCGGCCACGAAGAAGGGGAAGGTCTCCATGTAGTTCTTGAAGGCCCGGTCCAGGCGCGCGGCGACCCCGGTGAGCGGCATGGGCTCGTCGCGGGGGCCGGCGGCCCATTTCAGGTCCTGCTGGCCCCGGGCCGCGCCGGCGGCCCAGAGCAGCTGAACCAGCCCGACCAGGATCGCCGCGCCGATGAGTAGGAGTTCGGGGGCTGCGGTCATGGGCTCAGACGGGGCTCGTGTAGTTGGGGGCCTCACGGGTCATCATGACGTCGTGGACGTGGCTTTCACGCAGGCCGGCGCCGGTGATCCGGATGAACCGGGCCTTGTCGCGGAAGGCCTGCAGGTCGGCGGCGCCGGTATAGCCCATGGCGGCTCTCAAGCCTCCCACCATCTGGTGCAGGATGGCGGCGATCGGGCCCTTGTACGCGACCTGGCCCTCGATGCCCTCGGGCACCAGCTTCAGGGCCGAGACCTCCTTCTGGAAGTAGCGGTCGGCCGAGCCGTTGGCGGTGGACATGGCGCCCAGCGAGCCCATGCCGCGATAGGCCTTGTAGGAGCGGCCCTGGTACAGGAACACCTCGCCGGGGGCCTCGTCGGTGCCGGCGAAGGCCGAGCCCATCATGGCCACCTGGGCGCCCATGGCGAGCGCCTTGGCCAGGTCCCCCGAGTACTTGATGCCGCCGTCGGCGATCACCGGAACGTCGGTGCCGGCCGCGGCGCGCACGGCGTCGGCGATGGCGGTCAGCTGGGGCACGCCCACGCCGGCCACGATGCGGGTGGTGCAGATGGAGCCCGGACCGATGCCGACCTTCACCGCGTCAGCGCCGGCGTCGATCAGGGCGCGGGCGCCTTCGTAGGTGGCGACGTTGCCGGCGACGATCTGCACGCGGTTGGTCTCGCGCTTCAGGCGGGCGACGGCCGCGCCGACATCGGCGTTGTGGCCGTGGGCGGTGTCGATCACCACCACGTCCACACCGGCGTCCACCAGGGCCATGGAGCGTTCATAGCCCCCGTCCCCGACGGTGGAGGCCGCGCCCACCAGCAGGCGGCCCTGAGCGTCCTTGGCGGCGATGGGGTGGGCCTGGGCCTTCTCCATGTCCTTGACGGTGATCAGGCCGACCGCGCGGTAGGCGTCGTCGACGACGATCAGCCGCTCGATCTTGTGCTGGCGCAGCAGGGCGCGGGCCTCGTCCTGGGTGCAGCCCTCGCGGACCGTGATCAGGTTGTCCTTGGTCATCAGCACCTTGGCCGGGACCTCGCTGGAGCCCTCGAACCGCATGTCGCGGTTGGTGAGGATGCCCACCAGCTTGCCGGTGCCGGGCTCGACCACCGGGAAACCGGAGATCTTGCGGCGCGACTTGATGGCCAGGACCTCACTGAGCGGGGTGTCCGGGTTGATGGTCATCGGATTGATGACCATGCCGCTCTCGTAGCGTTTCACCTCGCGGACCTGCTCGGCCTGTTCCTCAGGCGTCATGTTCCGGTGCAGCACGCCCAGACCGCCGGCCTGGGCCATGGCGATGGCCAGGCGGCTCTCGGTGACGGTGTCCATGGCCGAGGACACGAGCGGTATGTTCAGACTGATTTCGCGCGTGAACCGGGTGGTCGTATCCACCTGGCCGGGCATCACATCGGATGCGCCGGGTTCGAGCAAAACGTCGTCGAAGGTGAGCCCTTCGCGAATCTCCATTGGAGTCTCCATTTTGCGAGCCGCGTATAAGGCGTCGGGGCGGGGGTGGGCAAGGGTTGCGTCCAGAAGGGTCATGTCGCGGGCTCCTTGTTGAGGCCGAAGGTCATGGCGAACATGACCAGGCAGAGGGTGGCACCGCCCATCAGGGCCAGGGTCGGCGAGCGTTCGATGGCCAGGCCGTAGAGGGCCGGGCCGCCGATCTGGGCGATCTGGGCCGGACGGCTGAGGACCGCCGAGCGGTAGGCATATCCTTCACTCCCCCAGATGCTGAGCGGCAGGACGCCCTTGGCCACGGTGAGCATGCCGTTGCCGGCCCCCTGCCCGAGCGCCATGGCCGGGGCGGCGACCTTGCCGAAGGTCAGCAATGCGGTGGCGCCAAGCGGGTGCATGAGCGTGGCCACGCGGGTGGCCATCTGCGGCGGGAAGCGGCGCAGGAGGGCGAACTCCAGGGCCCGGATGGCCACGGCGGCAAGGCCGACCAGGGCGGCGGTGGACATGGCGGTCTGCCTGGAGAGACCAAAGGCCACGAAGAGCCGCGGCAGATGGGTGCTCATGCAGGTGGAGATGAACCAGGCCCCAGCAAATAGAACGGAAAGCTGGATCATCCGGCGGTCCCAGACCACCGGCGCAGGGGGGCCGACATTGGCCGACATGTGGCCGTTGAGGTCCCGTGGGATGACGAGGGCGGCGAGCGGCAGGCAGACCAGCAAATGCAGGCCGGCCCAGGCGAAACAGGAGCCCTGCCAGCCGAACTGCTCGCCCAGCCAGTTCGTGGCGGGGAAGCCCAGGCTGGAGCCCAGGCCGCCGATCAGGGCCACGCCGGTGATCGAGCGCCGGGCCTGATCGCCATAGAGCGAGACCAGGATGGCGAAGGGCGTGCCGTAGAGGCCGAGCGCCATGGCCAGGCCCAGGACGATCATGCCCAGGGTCAGGACGATGGGCCCCTGCGCCAGGCCGATCAGCCCGAGGCCGGCGGCGAACACCAGATTGGAGATCAGCAGCGTCGCCTTGCCGCCATGGGCGTCGACCCAGCGGCCGACACTGGGGGCCGCCACCGCGCTGGCGGCCAGCGCCACCGACATCAGGCTGAAGATGAAGGTGGGGGCCAGCCGCAGATCGGCGGCCATGTCGTCGCCCAGCACGCCCATCAGGTAGAAGCTGGAGGCGAAGGCGATGGTCTGCCCCAGGCCCAGGGCCAGCATGATCACGGTCTGCGGGGGGTGAGGCTTTCGCTCCATGACAAGTCTATGCGCCGATTGCCCCATGGCGGAAACTGACATATTGGGAATAGTATGTTCGAAAATCTCACATTAGGCCCCCTACCCTCGCTGAATGCGCTGCGCGCCTTCGAGGCCATGGCGCGGACCGGACGGGCGACCCTGGCGGCGCAGGAGCTGCACGTCACCCATTCGGCGGTGAGCCGGCAGGTGAAGGCCCTGGAGCAGAGCCTGGGCGCGCGCCTGTTCACCGGCCCCAAGCACCGGCTGGAACTGACCCCGGCCGGAGCGGCCCTGCTACCGGCGCTGACCGCCGCCTTCGACCAGATCGCCGGGGCCGTGCGCCAAGTGCGCGGGGGATCGGAGGACCTGCACATCGCGGTCAACGCAAGCATCTCGGTGAAATGGCTGATCCCGCGTCTGTCGCGGTTCACGCAGGCCCATCCCAGCGTGCGGCTGCACCTGACCGAACTCGCGCCCCAGGCTGTCAGCCAGCGCGGCGCCGACGCGGTGGTGCGGCTGGTCCCCACCAGCCGGCTGGCCGATCCCCTGGCCACGGCCTTCATGTCCAGCCACCTCGGCGCGGTGATGTCGCCGGGCCTGGCCGAGCGGTTCCCCGATGCGCTGCGCGCACCGCGCCTGGTCTCCCAGACCCACCCGCAGAGCTGGGCCATCTGGGCGGCGCTGGCCGGACTGGAGCTGCCGCCCTCGCCCGAGCAGCCCTTCGCCCACCTGCACTTCGCCCTCGACGCCGCCATCGCGGGCCTGGGGGTGGCGGTGCTGCCGTGGCCGCTGGTGGCGGACTATGTGAAGAGCGGGCGGCTTGTGGCGCCTTTTGGGTTCATCCCGGCGCAGAGCGGCTTCGCGCTCCTAGCCGCGCCAGGGGTGAGCAGCCGGGCGCTGGATCAGTTCCGGGGGTGGCTGGTGGCCGAGGGGGCAAGTACGCCTGAGCCGCCGCGAGGGAGCAGCTAGGCGTTGCGTGGTTGTTGATCCTCCCGCCTCCCCCTGGCGGTTTTCGGTGATCTCTCCCCCGCCGTCATCCTCGGGCTCCTCCCGAGGATCCATGAACACCGTGGCGCATGTAGCTCACGGCGGCGACGCTTGCGCACTCTGCGGAAAGACGGAGATCATGGGTCCTCGGGACAAGCCCGAGGATGGCGATTGCAATGGGGTAGGCTTCCTGGGGCCCTTACGGCTTGGGCAGTTTCCTGTCCGCGCGGCAGACCTTGATGGGCTTCTGCGTGACGCTGTGGACGGCGGTGATGTGCTTGGTCTTGGCGTCGGTCGCCACGCGCAGGAAGGCGCAGCCATAGCCGTAGGAGCTGCCGTTGGTGACCACCCAGTCGTGCTCACTGAGGTCGGGGATGAGGTCCATGCCCGGGGCCTGATAGCCGCCCTGCATACCGATCACCCACTCCGCCGAACTGTCGGTCAGCCACCAGTTGCCGGGGGTGGGATTGACGATCCAGCCGCAGCGCATCTCGCCGACAGG
>JAYVDG010000388.1:0-4743 GCA_043749525.1 Phenylobacterium sp. | reverse complement strand
GGTTGTTGCAGAGCCCGCCGCCGTCGGTGTTGAAGGGCAGCTTGCCGACGCCGGAGATCAGGTTGCCGTCGGAGACGAACTTGCCGCCCTCGCCCTTCCTGCAGAAGCCCAGGTCCTCAAGCTGCATCAGCACCGTGATGGTGAAGCTGTCGTAGATCGAGGCGTACTTCATGTCCTGCGGGGTGACCCTGGCCTCCTCGAAGGCGATGGGGCCCGACCACCGGGCGCCGGAGTGGGTGAGGTCCAGGTCCTTGCCGCCGCGCAGGCCCTTGGGGGACTCGCCGGCGCCGATAACCTTCACCAGGGGCCGCTTCAGGCTCTTGGCGACTTCCGGGCTGGTGACGATCAGGGCGCCGCCGCCGTCGGTGACGACGCAGCAGTCCAGCAGGTGCAGCGGATCGGAGATCATGCGGGAATTGACCACCTGCTCGACGGTGACCACGTCCTTCAGAAAGGCGTGCTCATTCCACTGGGCGTGATGGCTGGCGGCCACCTTGATCCAGGCCAGCTGCTCGCTGGTGGTGCCGTACTCGTACATGTGGCGCATGGCGCACATGCCGTAGGTGTTGTGGGTCGAGCCGCCGTAGATGTTCTCGAAACCGGCTTCCGGCGCGCCGTCGGTGAGCTGGCCGGGTCGACCGCCGCCGCCGCCGGGGAAGAACTTGTTCTGGCGGGGACGGCCGGCCAGGGTGATGAGCGCCACGGTGCACTTGCCCGCCGCGATCGCCTGGGCCGCGTGGCCGACGTGCAGCAGGTAGGACGAGCCGCCGGTCTCGGTGGAGTCCATGTGGCGGACGTTCTTCAGGCCCATGTAATCGACCATCGACATGCCGCCGAAGCCCGGTGCGTCGCCGGCGCAGAAGTAGCCGTCGATGTCGTCCTTGGTGAGGCCCGCGTCGGCCAGGGCGCCCTTGGCGCACTCGGCGTGCAACTGCGGCGTCGACTTGTCGGGGGCGTCCCGGGTGGGGTGCTCATAGGCCCCCATGATGTAGGCCTTGCCGTTAATACTCATCGATCCCCTTCCTCAAATTCGTCCGTAAATGAATGGCGGTTGGCTTAGCGCCCCGTATCCTCAGTGTCATCCCGCATGCAGCGCCGCAGGCGCGGAAGTGCGGGACCCATAGACACCGATTTCTCCGGAGAGGCCCGCGCGTCTGGGTCCCGGACAAGCAGCTTGCGCGGCTTTCCGGGATGACACCGGTAACTAAGCCGCCTGGCCTTCCTGCAGCTTGGCGATGCGGGCGTCGCGCAGGGCGGTGCGGCGCACCTTGCCGGCGTCGTCGCGCAGGGGCTCGTCCACGAACTCGTAGGTGCGCGGCTGCTTGTAGCTCACCAGCTTGGTCTTCAGGTGCTCGCGCAGGGCGGCCTCGTCGCCCACGCCCCGGGTCTGGACGATGGCGTGGATCTTGGCGCCCAGGTCGTCGTCCGGGATGCCGATGACGGCGACGGACTGGACGCTATCATGCTCCTCCAGGGCGGCCTCGATCTCGGCGGGATAGACGTTGGAGCCCCCCACCAGGATCATGTCGGTGCGGCGGTCGGCCAGATACAGATAGCCGTCCTCGTCGAACCAGCCGATGTCGCCCAGGCTTTCCCAGCCGCCCGGCAGCACCTTGGCCGTCGCGCCCAGGTACTTGTAGCTGGCGGGCATGCCCTCGGGCCGGCGCATGTAGATCTCGCCGATCCCGCGGGGCGGCAGCTGATTGCCGTCGTCGTCGAAGGCGACCATCTCGCCCATGCGCACCTTGCCCACCGAGCCCCGGTGCTCCATCCACTCGGTCCCGGAGATGACGGTGGAGGCCTGGGCCTCGGTGCCGGCATAGAGCTCCTGGATCACCTCGCCGCCCAGCCACAGGATGAAGGCCTCCTTCAGCCAGGGCGGGCAGGGCGCCGCCAGGTGCCAGAGGGTCTTCAGCGACGACAGGTCGTACTTGGTGCGGGTCTCCTCCGGCAGGTGCCAGATGCGGTTCATCATGGTCGGGACCATGTAGATCCAGGTCGCCTTGCGCTTCTCGATCTCGGCGAGCGTGCCTTCGGGATCGAAGCGCGGCAGGACGATCAGGTGCGCGCCCAGGTTCAACACGCTCATCATCATGCCGAAGCCGGCGTTGTGGTAGAGCGGCGCGGGCAGAACGGCGATGGATTCCGGCGTCAGCTGCCAGCCGCCCACGGCCGGCGTCTCCTTCATCGTCACGCCGGGCTGGCCCGCCAGGATCAGTTTGGGCCGGCCGGTGGAGCCGCCGGAAGTGGGGGCCTTGGAGACCGGCGAGGTGGCGTCGGGCAGGTCGCTGTCGTTGTCGGACTTGGCCAGCAGGTCGGCGACCTTTAGCAGCGGCCGGTCGATCTTGGCCTCGAACTCGGCGATCACCACCGGGGTCTTGGCCAGCTCCATGATGGCCTCCAGCTCGGCCTGGGGCAGGCGGAAGGCCACCGGCTGCGGGGTCGCGCCGATCTTCCACATGGCCCAGCAGGCGACCGCGAAGTCAGTGGAGTTGGGCAGGCCCAAGGTCACCAGGTCGCCATGCTTCACGCCATAGGCCAGCAGGCCGCGGGCGGCGCGATTGGTCAGCTTGTGGAACTGAGAATAGGAAAGCGTGGTGTCGCCGCAGGTCACCGCCGGGGCGTGGGCTTGCGATTGCGCGAAGGCCTTGAGCTTCGCGCCGAGGGAAATCATCTCGTCGGCCATAATATGTGTCGTCCCAAATGAATTCGGCCCGATTGAAATTCAGGCGCCGTATGAATGTTTCGCGCCCCGCCTATGCTGCGGGGTCGTCTGTAGTTTCCCTCGCGGAAGATCGTTTCGGCAAGCGCCATATTCGATTGTCGAGGCCGGCCCCCTGTGGCTATGACGGCGCAATAAAATTTGAACATTTGGTAGGGAGCCGTCGATGTCCGTCGAACAAGTGCTGAGCCAGGATTTCGGGACGCTGGTCGAGGTGATCGGCGAGCAGGCCAAGGAACGCCGCGACAAGCACGCCCTGGTGGATGCGAAATCCACCATGACCTATGGCCAGCTCGACAACTTCATGGACCGCATGGCCAGCGCCCTGCAGCGTGAGGGCGTCGAGAACGAAGGCGTCGCCGCTGTCTGCGCCACCAGCTCGGTGGAATATGGCGCCACCTTCTTCGGCATCCTGAAGGCCGGCGCCGCCGTCGCGCCGCTCGCGCCGTCCTCCACGGCCGAGAGCCTGGTGGTCATGCTCAAGGATTGCGGGGCCAAGGTGTTCTTCCTCGACAAGGGCGTGTCCGATGCCCTGGCCGGTGTCGCTGATCAGATCACGGCCCAGCGGGTCTCGCTGGACGGCTCCGACGCTGGGATCCCGCTGCAGCAGTGGCTCGCCCCCGAGGGCTCCAAGCCCAGGCCGGTCACCGTCACGCCCAACCAAGCCTTCAACATCATCTATTCGTCGGGCACCACCGGCACGCCCAAGGGCATCGTCCAGCCGCACGCCATGCGCTGGGGCCAGATCCGTCGCGGCGCCTATACGGAAAACGCGGTGACCATGGTCTCCACGCCGCTTTATTCCAACACCACACTGGTCTCGTTCCTGCCCACCGTCTCCAACGGCGGCACGGTGGTGCTGATGCCCAAGTTCGACGCCGAACAGTTCCTGAAGCTCAGCCAGCAATACCGTGCGACCCACGCCATGCTGGTGCCGGTGCAGTACCGCCGGCTGATGGAGCGGCCGGACTTCGACAACTACGACCTCTCCAGCTACGTCACCAAATTCTCCACCAGCGCCCCCTTCGCCGCGGCCCTGAAGGCCGACGTGCTGAGGCGCTGGCCCGGCGGGCTGGTGGAGTTCTACGGCATGACCGAGGGCGGCGGCTCCTGCATGCTGCTGGCCCACGAGTTCCCCGACAAGCTGCACACCGTCGGCCGCCCGATCCCCGGCCACGACATCCGGCTGATCGACGAGGACCTCAAGGAGGTGGCGCAGGGCAAGATCGGCGAGGTGGTGGGCCGCTCCGGCGCGATGATGGTCGGCTACCACAACCAACCGGGCAAGACCTCGGAGGCCGAGTGGCACAGCCCCGAGGGGCTTCGCTATATCCGCACCGGCGATGTCGGCGTGTTCGACGCCGACGGCTTCCTGACGCTCATGGACCGCAAGAAGGACATGATCATCTCCGGCGGCTTCAACATCTATCCCTCCGACCTGGAGGCCGAGATCATCCAGCACCCCGACGTGCTGGAGGCCGCCGTGGTGGGGGTCAATTCCGACCGCTGGGGGGAGACCCCGGTCGCCTTCATCGCGCTGAAGCCCGCCGCCAAGGTCACCGCCGACGAGCTGAAGGCCTGGGTCAACGGCCGCCTTGGCAAGACCCAGCGGCTGGCCGACCTGATCCTGGTGGGCAGCCTGCCCCGCAGCCACATCGGCAAGGTGCTGAAGCGCGAGCTTCGGGATGATTACAAAGGCGTGGCGCTGACCGCATGAACAACCCCGCCCAGAAGCCCGCCAAGAGCGTCGCCGACCTCTGCGACGACCATGAGGAAGAGGTCGAGGTCTGCCTCGTGCAGTTCCGCGACTATGGCGGCCGCAAGGCCTTCTCCGGCCCCATCCGCACCGTCCGCTGCCGCGAGGACAACTCCCTGGTGAAGGCGACCCTGGCCGAACCCGGCGAAGGCTGCGTCCTGGTGGTGGATGGCGGCGGGTCGCTGGCCATGGCCCTGGTGGGCGACATGCTGGCCGCCGACGGGGTGAAGAACGGCTGGGCCGGGATCGTCGTCTATGGCGCGGT
>JAYVDG010000387.1:0-4767 GCA_043749525.1 Phenylobacterium sp. | reverse complement strand
GCCGACATGGCCAGCAGGTGGACCGAGCGCCCCTTGGCCTGCAGCAGCTGGCGCTGGGCGACGCCGAACCGGTGCTGTTCGTCGACGACGGCCAATTGCAGGCTCTGGAAATGGACCTCGTTCTGGAAAAGCGCGTGGGTGCCGATCGCCACCTGGGCTGCCCCGCTGGCGATGGCCCGCAGCTTCTCGGCCCGCGCCGCGCCCTTGTCGCGGCCGGTCAGCAGCACCGTCGTGATCCCGTGGGCGGCGAGGGGGGCAGCCAGGGTCTCGTAATGCTGGCGGGCCAGGATCTCGGTCGGCGCCATCAGGGCGCTCTGGGCCCCGGCGGCGGCGACATCGGCGATGGCCAGCATGGCGACGACGGTCTTGCCTGAGCCCACATCCCCCTGCAGCAGCCGGCTCATCCGCTCGCCCTCGGCGAAGTCGTGGCGCACATCGGCCAGGGCCCGCTCCTGGGCGCCGGTTAGCTTGAAGGGCAGGTCGGCGACGATGGCGGCGGCCTTCGGTCCCGGCGCGATTTTGTCGGCCGGTTCGGCGCGGCGGTCGGCCTTGCGCTGGGCCATGGCCAGCTGGTGGGCCAGCAGTTCGTCATAGGCCAGCCGACGGATGTGGGCCGCCATCGGCAGCAGGTCGCCCTCGCTGACCGGGGCATGCAGGCGCTCCAGCGCCTCCCGCCAAGTCGGGAAGCCGCCCTTGGCCAGCCAGGCGGGGTCCTGCCATTCCGGCAGGTCGGCGGCCTGGGTCAGGGCCTGCAGGGCCAGCTTGCGCACCTTCCGCGCCGGCAGGCCGGCGGTGGCCGGATAGACGGTCTCCACCTCGGGGATCTCGTCGGCCTTGTCGGGCGCCACCAGGTAGTCGGGATGGCTGATCTGCCATTCCGAGCCGAACCGCTCCACCTTGCCGGACACGATCCGCTTGGCGCCCACCGGGTTCTTCTCGGCGACGGCGTGCCCGAAGCTGCCGAAATAGACCAGGGTCAGGAAGCCCGAGCCGTCGAAGGTGCGGATCTTCCACGGCTGTTGGGGGCTGCGGGGCTTCTGATGCTCGTCGATCTCGACGGTGAAGGTCTGCACCTCGCCCTCGATGGCGGTGTTCACCGTGGCGGGACGGCGCCGCACCAGGGAGTGGGGCGCCAGGAACAGCACGTCGCGCACGATGGGACCGGCCAGCTTCTCCAGCAGGGGCGCCACCCGCGCGCCCACGCCCTTCAGGGTGGTCACCGGGGCGTAGAGAGGAAACAGAATCTCGGGCCGCATGCCGCGATCATAGCGTGAAGCTGGACGCCCGGCGCCGCCCATGATGATCTCCGCCGACCTTTGCGGGCAAGTATCGATGAAAAGACTGTGGACCGCCGTGGCCCTGGCCGCCTTGCTGGCCGGCTGCAACCAGCAATCCGGCGACGGCCAGACGGTGACGCCAGGCCCCGCCTCTGTCGCCCCGGCCCCGGCCGCCGCCTCCGACCCCGCCCCGACGACCGCCGTCACCGGCTTCAGTCACGTGAAGGGCGAGGACCTGTTCGGGTTCTACATCCCCAACACCGAGGTGAAGATCGGAGCCTGGAAGCTCGACAACATCGCCATCCTCGACGAGGCGGAGTTCGCCAAGTGGGAAGCCGGCGAGACGGCCGGGCCCTCCGGCCCGATCATGTTCGAGTTCTCCGACACCTCCAGCGCCACCAGCGAGAACGAACTGGGCCAGACGGTCTACGCCAAGCGGACCCGCATCCTGCCCACCAGCTACAAGATCGGCGGCGGCGGCGATCTGCAGTTCAAGGGCACGGACGTCACCCTGGGCCAGGTCCAGCTTGACGGGACCATCGACATGGACGCGCTGAAGCGCGCCCGCGCGGGCGGCCCCGGCGGCCAAGCCGAGACCGTGTTGCGCACCGGCCTCTCCATCGGCGGCCAGCCCTTCAAGAACCTGTCCTTCAACTGGTTCGGCGGCGACTGACGGCTAGAGGCTGGCGTCGCGGGACGGGCGGCCCTATATCGGCCCGTCCAATGTCGAACGATGATACCCGCCTGCGAAAACTGAAGTTCCGTGCGTGGCACAGGGGCTTCAGGGAAGCGGACCTCATTCTGGGGCCGTTCGCGGACACCCATGCCCAGGACCTGACACCGCAGGAGCTCGACCTCTTCGAGGTGCTGCTGGAGCAGCCGGACCACGATCTCTACGAATGGATCATGGAGCGGGCGGACGTTCCGCCGGAATTCGACGGGACCTTGCTGAACCAGATCAAGGCGTTCCGGTTCAAGGTCTATGACATCCGGGGCGACATGCATGGCGGCTGACGGTTCGCGCGCGCCCAGCGCGGCGGAGACCCGCCGCATCGCCACGGACCCCGGACGCCTCGACCTGATCGGCGCGCCCGAGGGCTTTGACGCCCTGGTGATGGCCGACATCGTGCGCGCCCGTGGCGGCCTGTCGGTGTTCGTGGCCCGCGATGGTTCTCGGCTCTCGGCCTTCATCGACGCCTTCAAGTTCTTCGCCCAGGGCATCGAGGTCCTGCAGTTCCCGTCCTGGGATTGCCTGCCCTATGACCGCACCGGCCCGTCGCCCGGCGTCGCCGCCCAGCGGATGACCACCCTGGCGCGCCTAGCCGAGGGGCTGGACGCCAAGAAGCCCTCCCTGCTGGTCACCACAACCCCGGCCTTAATGCAGCGCGTGCCGCCCAAGGCCGTGGTTCAGGCCGCCGCCTATTCGGCCCGCACCGGCAATGTCGTCGAGATCGCCGACCTGGAGCGCTACTTCGCCGTCAACGGCTATGCGCGGGCCTCCACCGTCTCCGAGCGCGGTGAGTTCGCCATCCGTGGCGGTGTCATCGACGTCTTCCCGCCCAACGCCGATGAGCCGGTGCGCCTGGACCTGTTCGGCGACACCCTGGAATCCATCCGCGGCTTCGACCCCGACACCCAGCGCTCCACCCGCCAGCTGAAGGAGATCAGTCTCCATCCGGTGAGCGAGGCGTTGCTGGACAAGGATTCCATCTCCCGCTTCCGCCGCGGCTATGTCGAGGCCTTCGGTGCCCCCGGCGGTGACCCGCTGTATGAGACCGTCAGCGGTGGCGGTCGACGCGCGGGCATGGAGCACTGGCTGCCCCTGTTCTACCCGGACATGGCGACCCTGTTCGACTACCTGCCGGGCAGCGCCCTGATCGGCGTCGACCACCTGGCCGGCCAGGCTCGCGACGAACGCCTGGCGATGATCGCCGACGCCTACGATGCGCGGGCCCAGGCCGACCGGAAGGTTCACTACCACCCGTTGGAGCCGGACCGCCTGTACCTCACCGCCGAGGAATGGCGCGCCCGTCTGGCCGAACGCGCCACCCGCCAGTTCTCCGCCTTCCAGGAGGCCGAGGGCGAACTGGTGGTGGACATGGGCGCCCGCCAGGGCCGCACCTTCGTCGCCGAGCGCCAGCAGGACTCGGTGAACCTGTTCCAGGCCACCGCCGACCACGCCCGCAACCTGGCCGCGGCGGGAAAACGCGTGCTGTTCGCCTCCTGGTCGGAGGGCTCGTCAGAGCGACTCGGCGTCATGCTGGCCGACCACGGCCTGACCCATGTCACCCAGGCGCCCTATTGGGACGCCGCCAAGGCCGCCAACCCCAAGCTCCCCCAGCGGGTCGTCCTGCCGCTGGAAAGTGGCTTCGAGACCGACACCCTGGCGGTCATCTCCGAGACCGACATCCTGGGCGACCGCCTGGCCCGGCCTCGCCGCAAGCGCCGGGCGTCCAACTTCCTGGCCGAGGCGTCGTCCTTGAGCCCCGGTGACCTGGTGGTTCACATCGACCACGGCATCGGCCGCTATGAGGGCCTGAAGACCCTGGAGGTCCAGGGCGCCCCCCACGATTGCCTCGAACTGCAATACGGCGCCGAGGCCAAGCTCTACCTACCCGTCGAGAACATCGACCTGCTGACCCGCTATGGCTCCGAGGGCGACGGCGTCCAGCTGGACCGTCTGGGGGGCGCGGCCTGGCAGGCGCGCAAGGCCAAGGCGAAAGAACGCCTGCGCGACATGGCCATCGGCCTGATCCAGATCGCCGCGGCCCGCGCCACGCGGCACACCGATCCGGTCGATCCGCCGCACGGGGTGTTCGACGAGTTCTGCGCCCGCTTCCCCTACGAGGAGACCGACGACCAGCTGTCGGCCATCAACGACATCCTGGAGGATCTCTCGGCCGGCAAGCCGATGGACCGGCTGATCTGCGGCGACGTGGGCTTCGGCAAGACTGAGGTCGCCCTGCGCGCCGCCTTCGTTGTGGCGATGAGCGGCCAGCAGGTGGCGATCGTCGCGCCCACCACCCTGCTGGCGCGCCAGCACTACAAGACCTTCACCGAACGCTTCCAGGGCTGGCCCATCAAGGTCACCCGCCTGTCGCGCCTGGTGCCGCCCAAGGAGGCCGCCGAGACCCGCGAGGCGCTGAAGAATGGCGAGGTGGAGATCATCGTCGGCACCCACGCGGTGCTGTCCAAGCAGGTGGGCTTCAAGAACCTCGGCCTGGTGATTGTCGACGAGGAGCAGCACTTCGGGGTCAAGCACAAGGAGAAGCTCAAGGAGCTTCGCGCCGACGTGCACATGCTGACGCTCACCGCCACGCCCATCCCGCGCACTCTGCAGATGGCCCTTTCCGGCATCCGCGAGATGTCGATCATCGCCACCCCGCCGGTGGACCGCCTGGCGGTGCGCACCTACGTCACGCCGTTCGATCCCATTGTCATCCGCGAGGCCCTGCTGCGGGAGAAGTACCGTGGCGGCCAGGCCTATTAC
>JAYVDG010000386.1:0-12492 GCA_043749525.1 Phenylobacterium sp. | reverse complement strand
CGGCTAAGCCGCGAAGGGGGCAGGGAGGGCGATAGCCGCGTCGAGATCGGCTACCGCGTCGCCGGCGCCGATGGCGTCGCGAGGCTGATGAAGTACCTGCCGGCCGGCAAGGCGAGCTTCGACCTGCAGGCGGTTTCGGTCATCCCCGGCCTCAGTGGCGAGCAGCGGGCGGCCTGTGTGGCCGATCTCGGCGGAACCTGACGCTTTCGGACGCCCAGCTGTCATCGAGGTTGGCTAAGCATGCGCGATGCGTCCTCTGATATTCCGCCTCATCGCCGCCGTGCTCTGGCTGATCGCCGCGCCGGCCTTCGCCACCGACAAGCCCCTGGTGATCCTGATCTCCATGGATGGCTTCCGGACGGACTATCTGGAGCGGAGGATCACACCGAACCTGTCGCGGCTGGCGGCGGACGGCGCGCGCGGGACGGTGCGACCGTCGTTCCCGTCCAAGACCTTCCCGAACCACTACACCCTGGTGACCGGCCTGCGGCCCGACCATCACGGGATCGTGGACAACAACATGCGCGACCCGACCATCCCCGGGGTGGTCTTCAAGATGTCGGACAAGGCCGCGGTGACCGACGCCCGCTGGTGGAACGATGGCACGCCGATCTGGGTCAACGCCGAGCGGGCCGGGCTGAAAGCCGCGACCATGTTCTGGCCGGGCTCGGAGGCCGATATCCAGGGGGTTCGCCCCTGGTACTGGAAGCCCTTTGACCAGACCGTGGCCCCCGAGGCGCGGGTGGACCAGGTCCTGGCCTGGATGGACCTGCCGCCCGCCGAGCGTCCGGCCCTGGTGACGCTCTATTTCGACGAGACCGACACCGCCGGCCACCGCGACGGCCCCGACTCCGCGGGCCTGAACACCGCCGTCGCCCACACCGACGCGATGATCGGGCGGTTGACGGCCGGTCTGCAGGCCCGGGGCCTGGCCGCCGACCTGGTGATCACCGCCGACCACGGCATGGCGGCCACGGCGCCCGAGCGCGCGGTCTATCTGGAGGACATCGTGTCGCCGGACGCCGGCGAGCGACTGGGGATGGGGGCCTTCATGACCATGACCCCGGCGCCCGGCCGCGAGGCCGAAGTCGGGAAGGCGCTGCTGAAGCCGAATGAGCACATGACCTGCTGGGCCAAGGGTCACTTCCCCGCGCGCTTCCACTATGGCCACCATCGCCGGGTCCCGCCGATCTTTTGCCTGGCGCAGACCGGCTGGGAGATCACCACGCGCGAGGCGGTGGCCCGGCGGCCCATTGGCGGCGGCAATCATGGCTATGATCCCCGCGCGCTCGAGATGGCCGCGGTGTTCGTGGCCCAGGGGCCGCACATCCGGCATGGCGTGAAGCTGCGCACCACGGACAATGTCGATGTCTATCCGCTGGTGGCGCGGCTGCTGGGGATCAAGGGCGAACCCAGCGACGGCAAGCTGTCAGGCCTGAAGCGGGCGCTTGACAGATAGTTGCTATAATGTAGAAATATTCTGGAATTGAGAATGTAGTTCCGGAGGCCGCCGTGACCCGTCCCGCCATCAGCCCGGTGATCTGGTATCGCGAGCCCCGCGCGGCTCTGGCCTGGCTGGAGGCCGCCTTCGGCTTTGAGACCACACTGGTGGTGGACGACGGGCAGGGCGGGGTGATGCACTCCGAGACCATGATCGAGGGCGGCGTTGTCATGATCGTCGGCCCGCCGCGCGACAAGGCCACGACCCCCATCGCTTTCGGCGGCCGCGCCACCCAGTCGGTCCACGTCCAGCTACGCGAAGCCATCGACGCCCATTGCGAACGGGCGCGGGCGGCCGGCGCCAAGATCGGCCGCGAGCCGGAGACGCAGGCTTATGGCGACCGGGTCTATACCTGCCTGGATCTTGAGGATCATCCCTGGTCCTTCGGCCAGACGGTGACGGTCCTGACCGCCGATGAGCAGGCCAAGGCCACCGGCCACGACATCGCAACGTCACTCTAGAAGGAGCACGACCATGGCCAGGATGAGTTCGGCCCTGTTCTATCAGGACCCCACGGCGGCCCTCGACTGGCTGCAGAAGGCGTTCGGCTTCGAGCTGACCATGCTGTTGGAGGACGCCGAGGGGAATGTCGCCCATTCCCAGCTCAGCTTCGGCGACAGCATGGTGATGATCGGCTCGGAATGGACCGAGGATCACAAGAGCCCCAAGTCCATCGGCGGCAAGAACACCCAGACGGTGAGCCTCCAGATCGACGACGACATCGACGCCCATTGCGCGCGGGCCAAGGCCGCCGGCGCGGAGATCTACGCCGAGCCGGAGACCCAGTTCTATGGCGACCGCACCTATCGCTGCCGCGACCCTGAGGGGCACATCTGGAACGTCGCCCAGACGGTCGCCGTGGTGAGCCGCGAGGAGGCCGAGGCGGCGACGGGACTGAAGATCACGGGCTGGGTCTGACTTGGCCGCATCAGCTGCCCTTGACCGGACGCTGGCGGCGCTGGCTGATCCCCACCGCCGCCAGGTGGTGGACCTGCTGAGCCAGAAGCCGCGGCAGGCCGGCGAATTGGCCCGCGAGCTGGGCCTGCCGGCGCCCGCCATGAGCCGCCATCTGCGCACTCTGCGCGAGAGCGGCCTGGTGGAGGAATCCCATCCGCCCTTCGATGCGCGGGTGCGCATCTATGCCCTGAGGCCCGAACCCATGGTGCACCTGCTGAAGTGGCTGGAGGAGAGCGAACGGCTGTGGAGTGAGCAGCTGATCGCCTTCAAGGCCCATGTCGAGAGAGCGCCGTGACCTCCAAGGTCTTCGTGGCGCTGCGGGTGAAGGCGACGCCGGAGCGGGCTTTCGAGGCCTTCGTCGGCGAGATCCGGGTGTGGTGGAAGCCGAGCCCGCTCTTTCAGACCACCCCGCGCGCGCCAGGCTTGCTGGCCTTCGAGCCTGGTGCGGGCGGCCGCCTGATCGAGACCCTGGAGGGCGGCAATGTGTTCGAGATCGGACGCATCACCGCCTGGGAGCCTCCGCACCGGCTGGCATTTTCCTGGCGGCAGGCGAGCTTCCCGCCGGAGCTTAAGACCGAGGTTGAGGTGCGGTTCGAGGCGGTGGGCGAAGAAACCCGGGTCAGTATCGAGCATCGCGGCTTTGATCAGGTGCCCGCCGGCAATGTGGCGCGCCACGGCTTCCCCGACGCCTTCCTGCTCAGGCGGCTGGCGGAGTGGTGGCAGGCGCAGTTGGCGGCTCTGCGCGATAGCGCGACCTAACGCGGCTATGCGAGTTCCGGTTTTGTTTCAGATTAAAGGATCAGGGGAGAGCAACATGACCGACGGGACACCGACCGCCCCGGGCCGCAAGGCCGCCCTTGGCTTCGTCTTCGCCTGCGCCCTGATGAACGCGGTGTCGTTCGGGATCATGATCCCGGTGCTGCCCAACCTGATCAAGAGCTTCACCGGCGGGGACACCGCCGAGGCCGTCCAGTGGAACGTGGTGTTCGGTTGCGTCTGGGGGCTCATGCAGCTGTTCTGCGGGCCGATCCTGGGCATGCTGAGCGATCGGATCGGGCGCAGGCCGGTGCTGCTGATCTCGCTGTTCGGCCTGGCGGTGGACTTCATGTTCATGGCCTTCGCCCCGAACTTGGCCTGGCTGTTCGTGGGCCGGGTGCTGAACGGGCTGACGGCGGCCAGCTTCTCCACCGCCAACGCCTATGTGGCCGACGTGACCCCGCCGCAGGAACGGGCCAAGGCCTTCGGCTGGATGGGCTCGGCCTTCTCCTTCGGCTTCCTGGTGGGCCCGGCGCTCGGCGGGGCCTTGGCCGAGTTCGACCTGCGGCTGCCCTTCCTGGTGGCGGGCGGCCTGACGGCGATCAACTGGCTCTACGGCTATTTCGTGCTGCCGGAATCCCTGCCGGTCGAGAAGCGGACCACCAGCTTCGACTGGAAGCGGGCCAACCCGCTGGGGTCGCTGGCCTTCCTGCGGGCGCACGGCGACCTGCTGGGCCTGGCCGGGGTCGGCTTCCTGTTCCAGTTGGCCCACACGGTGCTGCCGTCGATTTTCGTGCTCTATTCCGGCTACCGCTACGGCTGGAGCCCGGGGATCATCGGCCTGACCATGATGGCGACGGGCCTGCTGGGGGTGCTGGTCCAGACCCTGCTGGTGGGCCCCGTGGTGGCCAGGATCGGCGAGCGCGGCGCGCTGCTGCTGGGGGCGGCGGGCGGCTGCATCGGCTTCGCCCTCTACGGTTTCGCGCCGACAGGATGGTTCTACCTCGCCTCGGCACCGGTGTTCGCGGTGCTGAACTTCCTGCAGCCGGGCCTGCAGGGGCTGATGAGCCGCCGGGTTGACCCCATGCATCAAGGCCAGCTCCAGGGCGCCAACCAGAGCCTGCAGGGCATCGCCTCGGTGCTGGGGCCGGCGATGTTCGGCACCATCTTCGCGTGGTCGATCCATCGCGACGCCGTCCTGCATGCGCCGGGCCTGGCGATCTATCTGGCGTCGTTCCTGCTGCTCATGGCGCTCGCCCTGGGGGTTCGGGTGGCCCATGCGCCGGCGGCGGTTCCCGCGACCGCTTGACGGCGGGCGAGACACCTCTACCTTGAGGCGATCATGATGACGACGCAGACAGAGACGATGAGGGCCTAGGCAGCGACGACCGGCCGTTGGCCCGTACGACTTCTCCTCGCGACCGTCTTTCCCCGACCGCTCCGGCGGCCGGCGCTTCGAGATACTCCATGACCTTGCCCAGCCTCCACGCGGGGACGTCCGCGCGCACCGCCGTCCGCAAGGCCGGCCTGCCGTTCATCGCCATCACCATCTGCCTGGACGTGGTCAGCCACACCATGGTGTTCCCGGTCCTGCCGCGCCTGGTGGAGGAACTGGTGGGCGGCCAGGTGTCGTCCGCCGCGCGCTGGGTGGGGGTCCTGGTGGCCGCCTGGTCGGTGGCGCAGTTCTTCGCCGCCCCGGTGATCGGCATGCTGAGCGACCGGTTCGGTCGGCGGCCGGTGATCCTGATCTCCATCTTCGGGCTCAGCATAGATCTGGCGATAATGGCGCTGGCGCCGACCCTGGCCTGGCTGCTGCTGGGGCGGGTGCTGTGCGGCCTGACAGCGGGGGCGCAGGGGGCGGCCATGGCCTATGTGGCCGATATCACCCCACAGGACGAGCGGGCCAAGAGCTATGGCTGGCTGAACGCCGCGGCCTGGACAGGCGTGATCCTGGGGCCGGCGGTGGGTGGACTGATGGGGGCGATGGATCCGAGGGCGCCGTTCTGGGCAGCCGCCGCCGTGGCCCTGGCCAACGGGGTCTATGGCCTGTTCGTGCTGCCGGAATCGCTCGCCAAGGACAAGCGGGCGCCCCTGCGCTGGACCAACGCCAATCCGGTGGGGTCGCTGAGCCTGGTGTTTTCCCGGCCCGGCCTGCCGGTGCTGGCGCTGATCCTGCTGCTGCTGTGGTTCGCCATGCACGCCATGAACAGCGTCTTCGTCCTCTACACGGCCTACCGCTACCAGTGGGACCCGATGGCGCTGGGGATCTTCTGCAGCGCGCTGGGCGCGGTGAACATCGTGGTCACCAGCCAGCTCACCGGCCGGGCGGTGACGTGGCTGGGCGAACGCAAGGTGCTGATCGTGGGCCTCGCGGCGCAGGTGATCGGCTTCACCGCCGTGGGCCTGTCGCCGACCGGTGTGTGGTTCTGGATCGCCAACCTGCCCATGGCGCTGTCCAACATCGCTGGGCCGGCCCTCCAAGCCATGATGACCGCCAAGGTCGACCCGGATGAGCAGGGCCGGCTACAGGGGGCGATGATGGGCGTGGGCAGCCTGACCGGCCTGTTCGGCCCCATCGCCTTCACCCAGATCTTCGCCCTCGCCATTGCGGCGGGCAGGGGGCCGGGCTGGTCTGGGCTGACCATCCTGGCCGGCGCCGTCCTGACCCTGGTGGCCTGGGGGTTGTCCCTGGTCTTCGCCCGCGACGTGCCCCCGGAGGCCAAGGCCGAGTCCTTGCCAAGCGGAGCCGGGGCGGTAGGCTGACCGCACTCGGGAATACCCTGACCTAGAGAGCCCCGCCATCAATGCGCCTGAAACCTCGTCAAAGTCCGGCGACGTTTCCCCGCTCGGAGAGCCCATGCGAGCCCATCGCGTCCTGATTCCCGTCCTGGCCCTGCTGGCCGCCTGCTCCGACCCCGCGTCGAAGTCCCACGCGCAGATTCCACCCCTGGCCCAGCCCACCCGGGCCGCGCCCGGCGACTCCATGACCATGAAGATGTCCTTCGCCCCTGTGGTGAAGCGCGCCGCGCCGGCGGTGGTGAACATCTCCTCCAAGCGCATGGTCCGCACCCAGGCCGACCCCTTCTGGCAGATGTTCGGCATGGGCGCGCCGCGCGACCGGGTCGAGGGCTCCCTGGGCTCGGGCGTGATCGTCCGCTCCGACGGGGTGATCATCACGAACAACCACGTGGTGGAGGGCGGCCAAGAGATCACCGTGGCCCTGGCCGACCGCCGCGAGTTCCCCGCCAAGGTGCTGCTGGCCGATCCGCGCACGGATCTCGCCGTGCTCAAGATCGATGTCGGCGCCGAGCGCCTGCCGGTCCTGCCCATCGACGACACCGGGGAGGCCCAGGTGGGCGACCTGGTGCTGGCCATCGGCGACCCCTTCGGTGTCGGCCAGACGGTGACCAACGGCATCATCTCAGCCCTGAACCGCACCGCCGATCCCAATGGCGACGCCGCCAACGCCTATATCCAGACCGACGCGGCGATCAATCCGGGCAATTCCGGTGGCGCGCTGATCGATATGGACGGCGACCTGATCGGGGTGAACAGCTTCATCCTCTCGCGGTCCGGCACCTCGTCGGGGGTCGGCTTCGCCATCCCGGGCGCGATGGTGAAGCGGATCGTCGAGACGGCGGCGGGCGGCGGCCATGTGGTGGTGAGACCGTGGCTCGGCGCGCGGACCCAGCCGGTGACCGGCGAGATCGCCCACAGCCTGGGCATGACCATTCCGGCCGGCGCCCTGGTGGCCGACATCTGGCCCGACGGCCCCGCC
Source organism: Phenylobacterium sp. (assembly GCA_043749525.1). Lineage (GTDB taxonomy): Bacteria > Pseudomonadota > Alphaproteobacteria > Caulobacterales > Caulobacteraceae > Phenylobacterium. Next base: position 5,500 of record JAYVDG010000386.1, on the reverse strand, counting down.
GCGCGCGCCGGTCTGAAACCGGAGGACGTCATCCTGACGGTGGACGGCAAGCCCGTCGCCGATCCGGCCGGGGTGAGCTACGCGCTGGGCTCCAGCCGTCCGGGCGACACCCTGAAGCTGGGCGTGCTGCGCAATGGGAAGAACCTGACCCTCAGCCTGAAGGCCGAGGCACCGCCCGCGACGCCGGCCAAGGATGAGAAGGTGATCGCCGGGCGCAATCCCTTCGACGGGGCGACGGTGGTGAATCTGTCCCCAGCGGTGGCTGACGAGCTGGGCCTCGACCCGTTCTCGGGCAAGGGCGTGCTGGTGACCAATCTGGGCCGTGGCTTCGCCATGAACGCCGGGCTGCGGCCGGGCGACCTGATCCGCAAGGTCAATGGCCGCGACATCGAGTCGGTGCGCGACCTGGTGGGCGCGGTGGGAACCGGCGCGGCCCAGTGGCAGGTGACCATCGTCCGCGGCGGCCAGGAGATCACGGCGAACTTCCGGACCTGACGTTTCTCCCTCCCCTTCATAGGGAGGGTGGACGGCGCGAAGCGACGGACGGGTGGGGAGTCTTGCCGGTATTCCCCACCCCGATCGCTATCGCGATCTGTCCCTCCCCGTGAAGGGGAGGGAGGAAGGCCTCCCCATAGCGGGGAGGGAGGGCTATATCCCCCACATGGCCGACCTCTTCGAAGCTGCGGGTTTGACGCCGCACGCGCGCTCACCGCTGGCGGACCGTCTGCGTCCGCAGAAGCTGGACGAGGTGGTGGGGCAGGATCACCTGCTGGGGCCTGAGGGGCCGATCCGGCGGATGGCGGAGGCCAAACGGCTGTCGTCGATGATCCTCTGGGGCCCGCCCGGCACCGGCAAGACCACCATCGCCCGGCTGTTGGCCAAGGAGGCGGGCTACGAGTTCCAGCAGCTGTCGGCGGTGTTCTCTGGGGTCGCGGACCTGAAGAAGGCCTTTGAGCAGGCCAAGATGCGGCGCTCGGCGGGCCAGTCGACCTTGCTGTTCGTCGACGAGATCCACCGCTTCAACCGCGCCCAGCAGGACGGCTTCCTGCCCTTCGTGGAGGAGGGGATCGTCACCCTGGTGGGGGCGACCACCGAGAACCCGTCCTTCGAGCTGAACGGGGCGCTGCTGTCGCGCTCCCAGGTCTATGTGCTACGGCGGCTGGACGACGAGGCGCTTTCGACGCTGCTGGAAAAGGCCGAGGCCCACGAAGGCAAGACCCTGCCGTTGGAGCCGGAGGCGCGGGAGGCCCTGACCGCCATGGCCGACGGCGATGGCCGCTACCTGCTGACCCTGGCCGAGACCTTGTTCAACATCGGCACGGCGAAGCCCTTGTCGATCAAGGCGCTCGGGGAAATTCTTCAGAAGCGCAGCCCGGCCTACGACAAGGATCGGGAGGAGCACTACAACCTCATCTCGGCCCTGCATAAGTCAATCCGCGGCTCCGATCCGGACGCCGCGCTCTACTGGCTGGCCCGCATGCTGACCGGGGGCGAGGACCCTTTGTTCATCGCGCGCCGACTGATCCGGGCGGCCATGGAGGACATCGGCGAGGCTGACCCCATGTCCCTGGTGCTCGCCAATGCGGCCAAGGACACCTACGACTTCCTGGGCTCGCCGGAGGGCGACCTGGCCCTGGCGCAGCTTGTGGTTCACCTGGCCGCCGCCCCCAAGTCCAACGCGGTCTACAAGGCCTATGGGGCGGCGATCCGCTCGGCCAAGGAGACCGGCTCGCTGATGCCGCCGGCCCACATCCGCAACGCCCCCACCAAGCTGATGAAGGACCTCGGCTACGGCAAGGGCTACGCCTATGACCACGATGCGGAGGGCGGGTTCTCCGGCCAGAATTACTTCCCGGACGGCATGCCCCGGCAGAGCTTCTACCAGCCCAAGGACCAGGGGTCGGAGGCGCGCATCAAGGACCGCCTGGAACGCTGGGCGGCGATTCGGGCCGAGCGCGAAGGCAAGTGAGGCCTGCGCCGAAGACCAAGGCCGAGCCCAAGCCGGTCACCCTGAGCGCCGACGAGATCGCCCTGGTGCGCAGCCTGGTGATCTATGAGGACCCGCACATCCTGGCCTTGAACAAGCCGGCGGGGCTGTCCAGCCAGGGCGGGCGCGGGCAGGTCCATAGCCTGGACGAACTGCTGTGGGCCTTCGCCAAGCCCGGCAAGGCGCGGCCGCGGCTGATCCACCGGCTGGACCGCGACACCTCTGGCGTCATCTTGACGGCCAAGACCAAGCCGGCTGCAGGATTCCTCGGCAAGGCCATGATGGCCCACAGGTTTTCCAAGACCTACCGGGCGATCGTCACCCCGGGCGCGCCCGATCCGACCGGGGGAACCATCGAGGTTCCCCTGCGCCGGGACGAGGCCGGGCGCGAGGCCTTCATGCGGGTCTGCCTGCCCGACCACCCGGACGCCGAAACGGCGAAGACGCGGTACAGGACCCTGGCGTCCAACGCCTTCGCCGCCCTGCTGGAGCTGTCGCCGGACACCGGGCGAATGCACCAGCTGCGGGTCCACCTGGCCTCCATCATGCGACCGATTTCCGGCGACGCGCGCTACGGCGGAGCGCTGGCGGTCGGCGGCCAGCCCGTGCCGCGCCTGATGCTGCACGCCGGGGCGCTGTCGTTCCCGCACCCGGAGGGCGGGAGCAACCGGATTGAGGCGCCGACCCCGCCGGACATGGCCGCCGTGCTGGCGGCCATCGGCCTCACCGAACCCTGATCGGAACGCAGGCCCCGCCAGGCCGTTGTCTCGCCAAGCCCCGGAAGTCTTTCGACTTTCGCCATACAACGAGACCGCCCGATGAAACGCCTGCTGCTCACCGCCGCCCTCTGCGCCAGCCTCGGCGCCTGCGCCAGCGTGCCCACCGTCTATTCCGCCGCCAATGGCCCACAGGCCGTGGGGTTCTCCGACTACCGGATCGAGCCCGGCCGCTATCGCGTGACCTTCCGGGGCGGACCCGGCGCGCCGCCCGAGCAGGTAGCCGACTACGCCCTGCTGCGGGCCGCCGATATCGCGCTGGCCGATGGCGATGACTGGTTCCGCGTCTCGGATCGGATGATGCGCCAGGCCGGCGCCAACAACGGTCCGCGCGTGTCCCTGGGCACCGGCGGTGGCAGCTATGGCCGTGGCGGCGGGGTCGGCATCGGTCTGGGGACCAGCTTCGACCTCGGCGGCGGGCCATCCCTGGCCCAGACTATCGAGGTGGTGATGGGCAAGGGCGAGAAGCCTCCGGGCGCGGACGTCTATGACGCCCGGGGCGTGCGGAGCGCCATCGGTCCGCGCGCCTAGGTCAGACCGGCCGCGGCCGCAGGGGCTGGCCCAGGCCGCACTCCAGGTCATCGCGATCCCAGGTCGCCGCGTCGGCGGCCGCAGCATAGGTCGACTGGAGGAACGCGATCAGGACCGCGTCCGGATCGGACGCCGTGCGCACCGCCTCGTAGGGTAGGACGAATTCCCCGAGGGCGGTGTCGAACCGCGCCTCTGACGGGCTGACCTTGGCCGCGCGGAAGCCGGCGGGCTCGGGATAGGCATAGGAATAGAACACCGCCTCCTCACAGCCTGGGCCGCCGGGCCAGAAGCCGGCGCTGCTGACCTCATGGGAATAGGCCTCGCGCGCCACGGCGTCGGGCAGGTTGGGCACGCCGCCGGGATGGGGCGGGGCGCGGCGGCCGGAGAACCGGGTCACGGCCAGGTCGAAGCTGCCCCAGAAGAAGTGCACCGGGCTCGCCTTGCCGAGGAACCCGGTGCGGAAGGTCTTCATGACGCGATCGGTCTGCAGCAGGGCGCGAAAGAAGGCCTACGCCTGGGCGCCATCATAGACTCGGGGGGCGCCGCCTTCAACGAGGCGTGGGTGAAGCCCGCGACCTCGGCGACGTCGAGATAACCTTCCGACGGCAGGCCGTGGATCATCAGGGCCGGGGAGCGCCCCCGAGCCTGGGCGGCGATGTTGAGCATGTGGCTGGCGACCTGGCTGTCGGTTCCACCCAGGTCGGCGGCGGCGACGGTCAGGCCCTGGAGCCGCGCGCCCCTCACCGGACTCACCGCGTCGCGGCCGGGGTGCAAACGGGCGAGCACGCCCTTGCAGAGTTGGCCCACCAGGCCAGTCACCTCAAGCAACCGAGCCTCCGGCGTGCCGCGATCGACGTCGATCAGCTCCACCATCACGCTGGCCTTCACCCGATGAGGTGGCAGGCCTTCTGCGCCGATGAGGGTCTGGCGGCCCTTGCGGGTGGAGAGGGTGCGGAAGCAGAGCGGCAGGATCAGCGGGGGATGCGGCCCAGCCTCCGCGCCGGCGAAAAGGGCGGCATAGTCCAGCGCCGCCCGGTCGATGAAGGCGATGTCGTCGTCGGAGAGCTTGCTGAAGGCCCGCGCGGGAATCGTCCGCCCACTGGCGATGTGGGTCACGGTGGGTTCGATGCACAGCGCGGCGATCACCTTGTGGCGCAGGCTGACCGCCTCTTCGAAGCTGAAATCGATGCGCAGGTTCTGGCCCGATGCGGTGACGAAGGAGATGGGGTTGCGGCGGCGCTCCTCGGCCGGATCGACGGCGGCGTAGGCCGAGACGGCGATCACCTCCTCGGGCGGCGCGGGCTTGTGGGCGGTGACCCGGGCCGGGTCGATCTCCGAACAGGCCAGCTCCTCGCCATTTATGGCGCTGACGGCGCGGACCTTCATGTCGTGGGAATCGGCGACGCCCAGGAAGAACAGCAGGGCCTCCTCCAGGATCTTCAGGCTGACGGCCTGGGCGGCGACGCCTTCCTCCGAGGTTATGGCCAACAGGAAGTCGGTCTCGCCGATGCGGTGGCGGATGTCCTGATAGGCCAAGTGCTCGTCAAACTTCTTGCCGAGATAGGCCCAGACCGCGTCGCGCTTGCGCGGCCAGCGCTCTCCGGAGCGTTTGCGGATGGCCTCGACGCTGATGATGGTGACACAGCCGCGCTCGACCAGATCCGTGCCGGCCAGACGCTCAAGCGCCGCCGCCGCCCCGCCGGCGGTGATGCGCTCGATACTGTTGGACTCGCCGGAGGACACGCGGAATCGACCTGGAAAACCAGTTTGGTCCGACACTATCGCCGCCGACACTTAACCAGGCATTGCATTGAAGCTTTCCTCGTCTCGACGCCGCGAGCGGGCCGCTGCATAAGGGCGCGATGGACAAGGTGCTTCTCGTGGCCCTGGGTGGGGCGACCGGCGCGGTGGCGCGATATGGACTGGGGATTCAGTCGCTGCGGCTGTTCGGGCCCGGCTGGCCCTATGGCACCTTCATCGCCAACCTGATCGGCGGCCTGCTGATGGGGGTGCTGGCCGGCTTCCTGGCCTTCCGGGGCGGGGCCGACCAGGAGAAGCTCGGGCTGCTGCTGGGCGTCGGCGTCCTGGGGGGCTTCACCACCTTCTCGGCCTTCTCGCTGGAGACCGCGCTGATGCTCGAACGCCGGGCCTATGGGGTGGCGGCGAGCTATGCGGCGGCCTCGGTGCTGCTCTCCATCACCGCGCT
>JAYVDG010000385.1:0-4808 GCA_043749525.1 Phenylobacterium sp. | reverse complement strand
TCGTCCGTCAGATCGCTTGAATACCGCAGGCCCTTTCGGGCATGCTTGCGTCGGGTGATCTCAGTCCACATGTCGATGTCCGTAGATGGCTAGCACCTCCAACAGAATCACAAGGGCCTGAAATCACCCAACTTCATTTCGGGTCAGCCTCTTAGAGAATTTCCTTCTCCCGCGAGGGGAGAAGGACGCTGAGTTAGTTCACCCGGCTCGGCCGGGTATAGGACTTGGACGGCGCGGTCATCGTCACCTGCAGGCCCTGCGGCAGCCACTCGCGGACCAGGGTCCCGCCCAACTGGCCTTCCGCCGACACCGTGGACAGCGTCGAGCCGAAGCCGTCCACCGCGGGCGGTCCCGCCACGGCCGGGCCGCCGGTCTCACGCCAGACCAGCCGGTAGTCGTCGGCGACCCGATTGGCGGTGATCGAGACATGGCCGTCGGCCGCCGACAGCGCCCCGTACTTGGCGGCGTTGGTGGCCAGCTCGTGGAAGATCAGCGCCAGGGGCGTCGCGGCCCGGTCGTCGATGGCGATGTCGTCGCCCTCCAGGCTGATCCGCAGGCCCCCGGCCCCGTCATAGGGGGCGAACAGTTCGGCCAGCAGGGCGAAGGCGGTCGCCGCCCGGGCGTTGGGCTGCGAGACCTTGCTGTGGGGCCGCACGAAGTCGTGGGCCCGGCCCAGCGCCATCACCCGGTCGCGCAGCGAGAGCGCATAGCCCTTCGATTCTGGATGGGTGCGGGCCGACAGCGAGATCAGGCCGGAGATCACCGCGAAGATGTTCTTGATCCGGTGGCTCAGCTCCTGGCTGACCAGCTCGCGCTCCTCAGCCAGCCGCTTGGCGTCGTCGATGTCGGTGCAGGTGCCGAACCAGCGGGTGATCTGGCCCGCCTCGTCGCGGATCGGCAGGGCCCGGCCCAGGGTCCAGCGATAGACGCCCGAGTGATGCCGCAGCCGGTATTCGATCTCGTACGGCTCGCCGGTCTCCAGGCTGTGAGCCCAGCGCGACCAGGCGCGTTCCTGGTCGTCGGGGTGGAACATGCCGTTCCAGGCCTCGCCGTCGGTGGAGCCCGGCTCCATGCCGGTGAACTCGTACCAGCGGGCGTTGTAATAGTCGTGATAGCCGTCCGGCAGAGTGGACCAAACCATCTGCGGCATGGAGTCGGCGATGGCGCGGAAGCGGTCCTCGCCGTCCTTCAGCCGTGCCGCCTGCGCCCGCAGAGCCAACTGCGCCATCACCTGGCGGGCGAGCGCCAGCAGCGTCTCGGTCTGCTCAGCGGTCAGGCCCTCCGGCCGCGGCACGGTGTCGATCACCGCCACCGATCCGATGGGAATGCCGTCGGGACTGTCCACCCGCGCCCCGGCGTAGAAGCGCAGGGCCGGCGTCTCGGTGACAAGGGGATTGGCGGTGGTCCGGGCGTCGCGGGTCAGGTCCGGAAACACCGCGATGTCGTCGCAGACCAGCACGTGGCGACAGATCGCCATCTCCATCGGGGTCTCGCTGACCTCCAGTCCGATCTTGGCCTTGAACCATTGGCGGTCGGCATCGACGAAGCTCACCACCGCGATCGGCGTCTTGCAGACAAGCGCAGCCAGCCGGACCACATCGTCGAAGGCGGTTTCCGCCTCGGTGTCCACGATCCCCGTCGCCATCAGCGACCGGACCCGGGCGTCCTTGCTCTGGGCTTCGGTCACCGGCTCAGCTTCTTCTTCTGCGCCGGAATCTGGCGGAAATGTCTGATAGCAAACATGGCCGGAGTACGCCTGGGTTTCGGTCAGGTTCCGAAAACGGCGCCCCTAAGAACTGACGCAGGTGCTCAGATTGACCGGCGCCGTGGTCCCGCGCAGCCAGCCGCCGTCCACCTTGGTGAACTCTGAAAAGCCGGATTCCGGATGGTATTCGCTGCGCTTGGGGTCCCAGCCCTCCCAGCTCATGGCCACCACCAGCTTGGCGGTGACGCCCTTGGCCTGGTCGGTGGGGGAGATCTCCCGCTCGCCCTTGCAGCCGACCTCGAAGGACTGGCACCCATCGGCCTTGGCGCTGCAGGCCATATCGGTTTTCACGATCTGCTGGCGCCAGGCCAGGATCGCCTCGTCCAGGCCCGCATACTTGGCCTCCGCCCCGGTCTTGGCCTTGGGACTGCAGCTCGCCAGCACCGCCGCGGCGGCCAGGATCCAGACTCTACGCACGCGTTTCTCCGCTCAGGGTTTTGGCCGGCGCTTTTTGCGGTCAATCGAGGCGCCAGCAAGGCAGGCGCATCCATCCAACGCGCGACGCGTTGTGTCGGCTGAGGGACTTAAGGATTCGAGGAGGCTTGGATATGCGTCATATGCTTTTGATCACGGGTTTGGTGGCGGCTGCCGTCACCGCGCCCACCCTGGCCAGCGCGCGCACCGCCTGTGACCAGCGCGCCCACGACCGAAAGGTGACCGGCACTGTGCTGGGCGCCCTCGGCGGCGCTCTGATCGGCAATGCGGTGGGCAACGGCAAGGGCGCTGTTATCGGCGGCGTCGGCGGCGCAGTGGTGGGCAACCAGCTCGCCCGCACCAAGTGCGACGGCGGCCGCGGCTACACGCGCAGCAGCAACCGCGGCGCCTATCGCAATTCCAACTATCGGCAGGCCTCGTACAGCTGCCGGATGGTGAGCCGCCCCTACTACGATGATCGCGGCCAGGTCAGCTACTACCAGACCCGCGTGTGCGACCAGTGATCGCCCCGATGAGAGCCGTGGGCCTGGCGGCCATCGCCGCCCTGTCGCTCACCGCCTGCAGCGACAATGACGGCCCCAGGGTGGCCAAGGGCATCTGCACGCCCTTCGCCACGACCCCGGCCGCCCCGACCACCGCCGCCGGGGTTCCGGCCCTGGCCCCCGCCGTGTCCGCCGATGGTGCCGCGCCGGTGGAGGACTGCCTGCACCGCTGGGCCTATAGCCTGGCCGGTGCCAAGGACACCGCCGATGTGGTGGCCGACGCCACCGTCGCGGCCTGCAGCTCGGCCTTGTCCAGGTGGAACCAGGCCTCGCTCTCAGGCCCCGCCGGCCCGTCCGACGCGGTCAGCCTAGTATCGGGCGAGCCCACCAGCGCGATCACCGAACATCGCAACTTCGCGGCGTCCAGAGCTCTGTTCTTCGTGGTCCAGGCCCGCGCCGGCCGCTGCGCCCCGCCGCCGCCCGTGAAGGGGTAGGTTAACGCCCTCCCTCCCCTTCATGGGGAGGGACAGGCCGCGCCAGCGGCCGGGGTGGGGAAGTCTAGCCAGTATTCCCCACCCGCCCGGCGTTCCGCCGTCCACCCTTCCCATGAAGGGGAGGAAGCAGATTAGTGCGGTCCAGCCAGCCAATGCAGGTCTCCCAGCATGGCGGCGCCGCGCGGCGGGTCGCCCCATGGCCGTGCGCGGCGCTTGGCCCTCCGCGCGGCCACGAATTGTTGAATCCACAGGACCCAGCCGAACGGCACGTCCTTCCTGTCCAACTCGTCCATCACCAGTCTCCTTATCTGATGACCAGGTTTTCGGCCTTTCGACCCCTGGTGACAAAGCGGTCCTCCTGCTCCATGCATCAGGTCAGCTTATGTCAGACCCGCTCGCCACCCTGCCGCTCAGCGCCATCCGGGTCTTCGAGGCCGCGGCCCGGCTTGGCAGCTTCACCCGCGCCGCCGCCGAGCTGAACATCACCCAGGCCGCCGTCTCCTGGCAGGTGAAGGCCCTGGAGCAGCGCCTCGATCAGCCTCTCTTCCGCCGCCTGCCCCGGGAGGTCGTCCTCACCCCCTCGGGCGAACGCCTGGCCCGCGCCGCCAGCGAGGTGGTCACCGTCCTGCGCGCGGCCCTCTCCGACCTCACCGACACCGGCGAGGGTGTGCTGGCCATCACCACCCTGCAATCGCTCGCCGCCGTCTGGTTGGCCCCGCGCCTGGGCGCCTTCCAGCTGGCCCATCCGCAGATCGCCGTGCGCCTGGAGGCCAGTGGCCGCGTCGTCGATCTGACCCGCGAGGATATGGACGTCGCCATCCGCTCCGGCTCCGGCGACTGGCCCGGCCTGGCCAGCCACTACCTGTTCTCCGCCGACGGCGCGCCGCTGTGCACGCCGCAGATGGCCCACGACCTCAACCTCAACGAGCCGCGTGACCTGTTGCAGGCGCCCCGGATCGGCCTGGCCAGCGAGTGGGACGCCTGGTTCGCCGCCGCGGGCGTCGAGGTGCCGTCCATCGAGGGGACGCCGCGCCTGGCCGCCGACGCCCAGTCGCTGGAGGTGGCCTCGGCCCTGGCCGGTCACGGCGTGGCCCTGGGCTCCCCGGTCCTGTTCGGAGCCGACATCGCCCAGGATCGGCTGGTCTGCCCCTTCGACGCCCGCATCTCCTTCGGGAACGGCTACTGGCTGGTCTATCCCGCCGACCGCCGCCGAGCCGCCAAGATTACAGCCTTTCGTGACTGGCTGCTGGCCCAGGTCGCCCCATGACCCTGAAGACCAGCCTGCGCCGCGTCCTGGAGCTCACCGGCCTGATCGGCCCCTACTACCGCTGGCGTGAAGCCCGGCTGGCCGCCGTCGTCAGCGAGAGCGTGGACGACGGCCTGCCCATGCCGCCGCCCGCCCTCCTCACCCTGGTCTCCGGCGCCGCCGGGCAGCGCTGGTATTCTGAGCGCGGCCGCGAGGACGCCGCCCAGTTCCGCACGCTCGCCGCCGAACAGGGCGTCGACCTTGGCGACCCCCGCACCGTCCTCGACTGGGGCGTCGGCTGCGGCCGCATCGCCCGCTGGCTGGCCTCCGAGGTGACGGCCAGCGGCGGCCAGTTCCTCGGCGTCGATATCCATCCCAAGCTCATA
>JAYVDG010000384.1:0-4810 GCA_043749525.1 Phenylobacterium sp. | reverse complement strand
CCCCCGCCAACGACGAAAGCCGCCGGACAATGTCGGCGGCTTCTGACCAGCGTTCGGCCCTGGTGTGGTCGTGGAGCTCCCGCCTGGCCTCGGCGAAGGCTCCCGGGGCCCCGGGCGGCGCGCCGGAATGGACCTCCGGTTCGGGCGCGGTCTCCGCCACGGCGATAGGTTCGGGCGTTGCGGCCACCACCTCCGCCTCATGACGGGCGTGGGTGGAGCCGTAGTCGTGGGCGGCCATCGGGGCTGAGTCGGTGAAGTCGATGGTCACCGACGGACTTCCCTTGCGGCGCTTCTTGCCGCCGCCGGAGCCGCCCGGGCCCTTGGGCATCAGGGCGGCGATGAAAATGATCGCCCCCAGGCCCATCGCCACCGCGGCCACCATGAACCGCAGGATCTCGAAGGCGCCCAGCGGGATCGGGGGAATTCGCCCCTCCAGCCCGCCCGGATGGAGAATGGCGTAGCCGACGCCACCCAGCGCCAGCCCTAGCAGCATTCCAAAAATCCGACCCAGCATACGAATTCCCCCGGCCGCTCGCCCCCCAGGCGCCGACCGGTGGAGGTTCGGGACCCAGGGCCGGGGGCGTCGAGGCGATGCAACCCGCAGGGGAGGTGATGGGGTCGATCCGCACGCTTCCTAGGCGAAGCGTGCGGGTTCTGCCTTTAAATTAGCCAGTTCATGGGCCGGGGATAGGCTTCGTCCCGGGACAGGGACACCAGGCCCATGATGCAGCGGACCGCGAACCAGATTCCGACGGCGCCGCAGATGAAGAAGCCGAGCATCAGGAACGGCACCCCCACCAGGATCAGCGAGAAGATCCCGCCGAACAGCACCAGCAGGCCGCCGATGATCGCCCAGGCGATGGTCAGCCAGAAGGTGCGGATCATGAAGGTGTAGTGGCTCTCCATCTTCGGGCCTGCCGCCGCGCGATTGGCGTAGGCCATGATCAGGCCGATGAAGACCGTGAAGCCGGTGGCGAAGGTCAGCAGGTACATCACATAGGCGACCATGGGCATGGTCTTGTCTTCGGTCGCGGCGACCGTGCCGGTATCAAGGCGTTCACTCATGACGGGCTCCTCTTCGTCTCTCCAGATCATGATGTGGCCCCGATTTGGCCCGGCGCCAGTTTAATTCGCGTCCATGTTTCCTGCGCCGTTGCTTGGGCGTCTATTCAGCCAGGGCAAGGCGCCCGCGGCCAGGATCAGCACGAAGACCAGGCGGGCGGCGAGCGCGACGCCCAGGGTCCAGGCGCCGGCGGTGGCCGCGAACAGCAGCAGCACCAGCGCGCCGGCCCCCAGCAGGCCCATCACCCAGATCAGCGGCTCGGCGATGGGGCTGCCGGCGTTGCGGAACCGCGCAGCCGGCGTGGTCACCGCCGCGGCGCCCGCCACGGCGCCGATGAAGGTCGAGAACGAGGCCGCGCGGTTCTCGGGGCGCAGGCCCCGTGTGTAGCTCATCGCCGGAATGGTCAGCCGGCCCCGCGCGAAGGTCAGGACCGCACCGCCCTCGGCGCTCTGCAAGCTCTTGAGTTTCGCCAGCTCGAACCGCCGCACCTGGCGGCCCCGCGTCTGCGTGATGGCGTCCCCGTCCAGCGTCCACACGGTCTCGCCCTGCAGAGGCGAGAGCCGGGCGCTGTGGGAGATGGCCATGGCTTAGCCGCGGACGACTGTGATCTCGACGCCGGCCGCGGCGGCGTGGGGCGCCAGGGCCAGGGGTTTTTCCACCCGCACCCGGGCCCGGGTCACCCGCGGATCGGCGAGGCAGGCGCGGGCGAGGCGTTCGGCGAAGGCCTCCACCAGGCCGATATGGCCCTCGGCGGCGATCGCGCGGGCGGCCTCTCCGACCATCTCGTAGTTGACGGTGTCCTTGAGGCGCTCGGCGCCGGCGGTCGGCACGTCCAACTCGACGTCGACGATGAGGGGCTGGGCCTTGCCCTTCTCATGGGAATAGACGCCGATCTGGGCGTCGACCTTCAGTCCGGTGACGAAGATCTTGGTCATGACGATGCGGCCTGCGGCCACGGGCTGGGCTTGAGTTTCGGCGGGAATCTCCTGGATCGGCGAGAGGGCCAAGGTGGGCTCCTTCAGGTCAGGTGCTGACCGGAATCGACAGCGATCATCTGGCCCGTCACTGACCGTGCGTCAATCAGATAGGCCAGGGCCTGACCGATCTCGGCCGGATCTACCGAATGGGCCAGCGGCGTGGCGGCGGCCTCGGCGGCGAAAGCGTCGGCGTTCTGGTGGATGGAGGCGAGCGTCGGTCCCGGTCCGATACCGTTCACCCGGATGCGCGGCGCCAGCGCCTGGGCCAGCATCTGGGTGGCGCTCCACAGGGCGGCCTTGGAGAGCGTGTAGCTGAAGAAGTCGGCGCCCGGCGCCAGCACCCGCTGGTCCAGCACATTGACGATCAGGCCGCTGCGGTCGGCGGGCAGCCGGCGGGCGAAGGCCTGGGCCAGCACCAAGGGGGCCCGGAGATTGGTCTCCAGGTGCGCGTCCCAGGAGGCGCGGTTCATCGAGGAAAAGGCGTCGTCCTCGAACACCGAGGCGCAGTTCACCAGCAGGGTGACGGGTCCGAGCTCGTCCTCGGCATGACCCACCATGGGGGCCGAGGCCGCCTCCTGGCGCAGATCACAGGGATGGAGGTAGGCCTTGCGGCCAAGGCTGCGGACATCGGCCGCGGCGGCCTGGGCGTCGTCGTCGACGGCCCGGCAGTGGATGGCGACGTCATAGCCGGCCCGGGCGCAGGCCAGGACCAACGCCCGGCCGATCCGTCGCGCGCCCCCGGTGACCAGGGCCGCGCCGCGCGTGGTCGCCGTCATTCCGGGTCGATCAGTCGAAGCGGCCGAACTCGAAATAGTTGAGGCCGAGGATCACGGCCAGGAAGGCGAGGATGGTGTAGATGGCGACCATGGTCGGGCTCCGATTTGCTGGGTCCGGTGTTAGCGACCACGGACGGGGGCTGCAAGCCGACTTGTCGAACGCGTCGCCGCAGGGCCTAGTTCGGGCAAAATAAGAACGCCCGAGGAAACCCCATGCCGCTCACCCCCATCGCTCCCGAGAGCCTGACCAAGATCGCCGTGGGCATCGACCGCCCCGAGGACGTGGTGGTCTCAAAGGACGGCCGGGTCTTCGCGTCGGACCACCAGTGCGCGGTGGCCGAGATCTTCGCCGACGGCACCTTCAAGCGGCTGGGCCCCAAGGGCGGCGCGCCCAACGGGATCAACATGGACCTCGAGGGCCGGGTGCTGATCGCCAACTTCGGCATCTACGACAAGGAGGAGGGGCCGCTGCAGCGCTTCGACCCCGCCGCCGGCCAGCTCGAGACCCTGGTGGCCGAGGTCGACGGCAAGCGGCTGACCAGCGCCAACTATCCGGTGATGGACCGCGCAGGTAACATCTGGTGCGCCAACTCCACCCATGCCGAGACCTGGCCCCAGGCGCTCGACGGCCGCACAGACGGCTTCATCTTCGTGCTGCGGCCGGACGGCTCCACGCAGATCGTCGCCGAGGGGCTGAAATTTCCCAACGGCATGGCGCTGTCGGCCGACGAGGCGACCCTCTACTGCGCTCAGACCAGCGGCGCCGACGTCATGGCCTTCCCGGTCCTGCCCGGCGGCAAGCTGGGCGCCGGATACCGTTACGGCCCGGTGCTGGGCAAGCTGCAGCAGGACGTGCCCGCACCGCCCGCGCAGGACCTGGGCTATACCGACGGGGTCGGCATGGACGCCGAGGGCAACCTCTGGGTCTGCCTTCCCGCCGCCAACAAGGTGGTCGCCATCACGCCGAGCCTTGAAGTGGTCACCGTGATCCACGATCTGTCGGGCGAGATCGTCAACCACCCCACCAACATCACCTGGGGTGGGCCTGATCTGAAGGACCTCTATATCGGCTCCATCCGCGCGGGTTATGTCCTCAAGGGACGCAGCCCGGTGGCCGGCCAGCCGCACATCCACCAGTGACCCAGTCCCCGTTCCGTTACGGAATACGGCTTTGGGGGCTTCCCCAGTGATCAACGATCACTAAAATGCTTGTTTGAAGTCGGCCCTGCCGGCGACACCATCAACGAAATCCCGGGAGGACGCCCATGCGCGAGTACCTGAAGTTCTACATCAACGGTGAATGGGTCGAGCCGACCGAGGCCAAGACCCTCGACGTCATCAACCCCGCCAACGAAGAAGTCTGTGGCAAGATCTCGCTGGGCAACGCCACCGACGTCGACAAGGCCGTCAAGGCCGCCCGCGCCGCCTTCGGCGCCTGGAGCCAGACCACCCGCGAGGAGCGCCTGGAAGTCCTGGGCCGCATCCTGGCCGAATACCAGAAGCGCTTCGGCGACCTGGCCACCGCCGTGACCGAGGAAATGGGCGCCCCCGCCAACCTCGCCCAGCGCGCCCAGGTTCCGATCGGCATGGGCCACCTGGCCACCGCCGTGGAAGTGCTGAAGACCTTCAAGTTCGAGGAAGACCGCGGCGCGACCCTCATCGTGAAGGAGCCGATCGGCGTCTGCGGGTTCATCACCCCCTGGAACTGGCCCCTGAACCAGATCGTCTGCAAGGTGGCCCCGGCCATCGCGACGGGCTGCACCATGGTGCTGAAGCCTTCGGAAGTCGCCCCGTTCTCGGGCCACATCTTCGCTGAGATCATGCATGCCGCGGGCGTTCCGGCCGGCGTGTTCAACATGGTTCAGGGCGACGGCATCGGCGTCGGCGTCCCGCTCTCCAGCCACCCGGAAGTGGACATGGTCTCCTTCACCGGCTCCACCCGCGCCGGCATCGAGGTGGCCAAGAACGCCGCCCCGACCGTCAAGCGCGTGGCC
>JAYVDG010000383.1:0-4818 GCA_043749525.1 Phenylobacterium sp. | reverse complement strand
CGAGATGACCGACCAGACCCAGCGCGAACTCGGCGACTTCCTGCGCGCCCGCCGTGATCGCCTCACTCCGGAGAGCGTCGGCCTGCCGCGCCGCCGTCGCAGCCGCACGCCGGGGCTGCGACGTGAGGAGGTGGCCGAACTCGCCGGTATCGGCGTCGACTGGTACATCCGCCTCGAACAGGGCCGGCCGGTGACCCCGTCGGTCAGCACCATCGACGCGCTGGCCCGCGCCCTACGGATGACCGAGCTGGAGCACCAGCACCAGCACCTGCGCGCGCTTGCCGGCGGCGGCGGGTACAAGCCGTTCCAGGCGGAGATCCCGTCACCGTCCCTGCTGCGCCTGCTGGCAAGCCTGGCCCAGCCGGCCTACGTCACCGGCCGGCGCCGGGACCTCGTGGCCTGGAACGCGGCGGCCGGCGAGATCCTGCTCTTCGACCAGCTTGGCGAGGGTGAGCGCAACGTCCTGGTCTCGATGCTGACCAACCCCCTCAGCCGCGCTCTGTTCGGAGCCGGCTGGGCTGAGGAGGCGCAGCGGATGGTCGCCCAGTTCCGCGCCACCCACGACCTCTCGGCCGGCGACCCGGCCTTCGTGGACCTGCTGCGGCGGCTGCGAGCGGACTGTCCGGAGTTCGACGGCTGGTGGGAGCGGCACGACATCCGCCGCCCGGTGTCGGGCCGCAAGACCCTGCACCACCCGACCCGGGGCGCGATCGCCTTTGACCATGCCAGCTTCCAGGCCAATGACGACCCGAGCCTCAAGCTGGTGATCTACACGCCGGTGACGGCGGACTGATCAGCCCTCTTCGGCGTCGCCGTCGATCTCAGCGGGGCGCACCGCGATCAGCTTGCCCTCGGCGAGACGCACTTCCGGCACCGTCTCGCGGGTGAAGGGCAGCCACCAGCTAGCCCCCATGGGGGTTTGGACCTCGATCAGGTCGCCGGCCCCGAAGTCCTGGATGGTCTTGACCTTGCCCATCAACTCGCCCTCGGGAGTTTCGAGGATCAGGCCCAGCAGGTCGGCGTGGTAGAATTCGTCTTCATCGGGGGCGGGCAGGGCCTCGCGGGCGATGAACAGCTTGAGGCCGCGCAGGGCCTCGGCCTGGTCGCGGGTGTCGATCCCCTGCGCCCGGGCGATCACAGCGCCCTTCACCGCCCGCGCCGTGGTGATGGTCAGGCCGGCCGAGCCGTCCTCGCGGGTCAGGACCCTGTAGGCGGCGAGCGCCAGCGGGTCCTCGGTGAAGGTGGTGATGCGGATCTCTCCGCGCACGCCGAAGGCTCCGGCGACGCGGGCGACCTGGAGGAGGCGGCCAGCCATGGGACTACCGCCTCCGTCGCAAGGCTTAGGCTTGTTCCGGGGTCGCGTCGTCGGCGGCCTCGGCGGCCGGTTCGACAGCAGCTTCCTCGGCGGCGGCCGGGGCCTCTTCAGCGGCCGGAGCAGGTTCGGCGGCAGGAGCTTCAGCAGCGGGGGCTTCAGAGGCCGGGGCCTCTTCAACCGGAGCAGGCGCGGGTTCCGGGGCGGGCGGCGGCGCGTTCTTGGCTTCTTCCAGGGCCGCGGCCAGGGCGGCGTCGCGTTGGGCGCGCTCTTCGGTGCGCTCGACGGCCTTCTTGCCGGGCTTGCCCTTGTTGGGGTTGTTGCCGTGTTCCCACTTCACGACGCCGGCCTGGGCCAGGAAGCGCGCGACGCGGTCGGTGGGCTGGGCGCCCTTGGCGATCCAGGCCTGGATGCTTTCCAGCTTCAGGGTGACGCGGGTCGGGTCATCGCGCTTCAGCAGCGGGTTATAGGTGCCCACCTTCTCGATGAAGCGGCCATCGCGGGGCGAGTGGCTGTCGGCGACGACGATGGAATAGTAGGGGCGCTTCTTGGCGCCACCACGGGCGAGACGGATCTTCAGCATAGGTTAGTCCTTGTTATCTCTAGGATTTCTTGAAGGGATTGAAGCCGGGGGGCAGGCCGCCGCCCAGGCCGGGAAGTTTGGGGAGCCCGTCGCCGAGGCCGGGCAGCTTGCCCCCGCCCGCGGCCATCTTGCCGAGCTCCTCGAGTTGGTTCTGGTCGGGCGCGGCCAACCTGCCGCCGCCCAGCGACTTCAGCCGGTCCTGGCCGCCGCCGCCCATCATGCCGGCCATGCGGGCGAAGCCCTTGCCGCCGTCCTTGCTCATCGCCTTGAAGGCGTCGGCCATCTGGCGATGCTGCTTCAGAAGGCGGTTGACCTCGGAGACGTCGACGCCGGCGCCCTTGGCGATGCGGCGCTTGCGCGAGGCCGCCAGGATGTCGGGTTTCTTGCGCTCCAGCTTGGTCATCGAGGAGATGATGGCCGCCTGCCGGTCCAGCGCCTTGTCGGAGATGTTGGCGTCGGCGATCTGCTTCTTCATCTTCTGGACGCCGGGGAGGAAGCCCATCAGCCCCTCCATGCCGCCCATCTTCTTCATCTGGGCGAACTGGTCGGCCATCATGTCCAGGTCGAACTGGCCCTTGGCCAGCTTCTTGGCCATGGCCTCGGCCTTGGCGACGTCCAGGTCGGCGGTGGCCTTCTCCACCAGGGCGACGACGTCCCCCTGGCCCAGGATGCGGCCGGCCACGCGGGCCGCGTCGAAGACGTCCAGGCCGTCGATCTTTTCCGAGACGCCCAGGAACTTGATGGGCAGGCCGGTGACCGCGCGCATGGACAGCGCCGCGCCGCCTCGCCCGTCGCCGTCGGCGCGGGTCAGCACGAGACCAGTGAGGGGTAGGCGCTCGTGGAAGGCCTTGGCGGTGCGCACCGCGTCCTGGCCGGTGAGGCTGTCGGCCACCAGCAGGGTCTCGGAGGGATTGGCGATCCGCGCGATCTCGGCGGCCTCGCTCATCATCGCCTCGTCGAGCGTCGTGCGCCCGGCGGTGTCGAGGATGAGGATGTCGTAGCCCTGCAGCTTGGCGGCGCTCATGGCGCGCCGGGCGATGTCGGGGGCGCTCTGGCCAGCCACGATCGGCAGCGAGTCGACGCCGGCCTGAACCGCCAGGGTCGCTAGCTGCTCCATGGCCGCCGGACGGCGGGTGTCCAGGGAGGCCAACAGGACCTTCTTGCGGTCCTTGCCGAGCTTGAGGCCCAGCTTGGCCGCCGTGGTGGTCTTGCCCGAGCCCTGCAGGCCGGCCATCAGGATGACGGTGGGCGGGTTGAGGCTGATGTTCAGCCCCTCGGCGCCGCCCTCGCCGCCCAGCATCTCCACCAGGCCGTCATAGGTGATCTTGACCACCTGGTCGGCGGGACGGATCGAGCGGATCACGTCCTGGCCGGCGGCTTTTTCCTTGGCCTTGGCGATGAAGTCGCGGACGACGGGCAGGGCGACGTCGGCCTCGAGCAGGGCCACGCGGACCTCGCGCAGCGCCTCGTCGATGTCCTTCTCGGACAGCACGCCACGACCGGAGAGCCGGTCGAAGACGGATGACAGCCGATCTGTAAGCGCGTCGAACAAGTCAAACTCCTGTGGCCCAAACGCAATCGACCCCCGTGGACGATCACGTCGACGGGGGGCCTCGCCGCTCTCGTCCCAGATAAGACCTGGGGGCCGTAGCGGTAGAGGGCGCGATTGCTCTGCGCCGGAAGGGCACGCTTATGCGCTCCGAGGGCCGAAAGGTCAAGGAAGCCGGGGTTTCGGGCCTGGCCGGCCTCAGGTGGTCGGGAAGCCCTTGTCCCGCAGATAGGCCTTCACGTCGGGATCGCGGCCGCGGAAGCTGCGATAGGCCTGCGCCGGATCGACGGTGTTGCCGATGCTCATGACCTTGTCGTGCAGGCGCTTGGCCACGGTCTTGTCGTAGGGACCCTTGGCCTCGGTGAAGGCCTCGAAGGCGTCGTGGTCCAGCACCTCCGACCAGAGATAGCTGTAGTAGCCCGCCGAATAGCCGTCGCTGGCGAAGACGTGCTGGAACTGTGGCGTGCGGTGACGCATCGGCAGCTCCCTGGGCATGTCCAGCTTGGCCAGCTCCTCGCGCTCGAAGGCGTCGGGATCGATGTCGGCGTCGCCGGCCAGGTGCAGCTTCATGTCGATCAGGGCCGAGGACAGGTATTCCGTCACGTTGAAGCCCTGGCGGAAGGTGTGAGCCTTCTCGATCTTGGCCACCAGGGCCGCGGGGATCGGCTTGCCGCTCTGGTAGTGGATGGCGAAGCGGTTGAGCACCTCCGGCGTCGGCAGCCAGTGCTCGTTGAGCTGGCTGGGGAACTCCACATAGTCCCGGGCCACCGCGGTGCCCGACAGGGACGGATAGGTGACGTCGGAGTTCAGGCCGTGCAGGGCGTGGCCGAACTCGTGGAACATGGTGATCCCGTCGTCCCAGCTGATCAGCACCGGCTCGCCCGGGGCGCCCTTCACGAAGTTGGCGTTGTTGGAGACGATGGTGGTGATCTTGCCGCGGAATTTCTCCTGGGCTCGGTAGGCGTTCATCCAGGCGCCCGAGCGCTTGCCTTGGCGGGCGTAGGGATCGAAGTACCAGAGGCCGACATGGCTCCCGTCGGCGCCCTTCACCTCCCAGACCTTGATGTCGGGATGGGCCACGGGGACGTCGCCGACGGGGACGAAGGTGAAGCCGTACAGCTGGCCGGCGGCCCAGTGCATGCCTTCGCGCAGCTTGTCGAGCTGCATGTAGGCCTTCACCTCGTTCATATCGAGGTTGTAGCGCTCGGCCCGGACCTTCTCGGCGTAGAAGCGGTAGTCCCAGGGCTCGATCTTCACACCGGCCTTTTCCTTGTCGGCGATGGCCTGCATCTCGGCCACCTCCTGGCGGACCCGGGCGATGGCCGAGGGCCAGACCCGCATCATCAGGGCCATGGCGTTCTTGGGCGTCTTGGC
>JAYVDG010000382.1:0-4825 GCA_043749525.1 Phenylobacterium sp. | reverse complement strand
ATCGCGCGATGAAGGAGACCTTGCCACCCCGGCGCTGCGTTAGGCGTGGCCGGGGTGTGATGGAAGGCGGTGCGATGGACCAGACCCTCACCAAGTTGCAGGCCGGCGCCGCGGCGAGGAGCCTGTGGGCCTCCCTGGTGATGCTGCTCGCCCTGGCCGGGGTGACCTGGGCGGTGGCCGAGCGGATGATCGAGCGGGGCTTTTCCTACAGCCGACACGGTCTCGTCCTCGTGGGACTGCTGATGCTTCCCGTGGCGATCCGTATCGCCGCCACGGTCTGGACGCTGATCTTCCATCGGGGCGCCGCCCTCTATGTCCGTAACGGACGCCTGATCTATCTCACCTCCTGGTTCAAGCGGGCGCGGCTCGCCGATGTCCGGGGCGCCTATCCCGTCCTCGCCCGGCGCGGGTTCGGCGTGACCGAACATATCCGGATCGATTTCGCTTCCGGCCGGCCCGTCCAGGTGCCGGCCTCGCTAATCGACGAATATGTCGACGTCGTCGTCCACCGCCTGCGCCAACTCTCCACGGGAACGGGTCGCCTCAACGCCCCGTGACAATTGTTTACGCTTGCCCGTGGCGACGCAGGCGCGCTGGCGATAGCGTGGCGGCGCAGTTCCACGGAGCATTCTCATGGCCGACGACGGCGTCCTGATCGGGTTTTCCGATCATCCTGAAAGCCTGCGGCTGGACCGCGCCAACCGCCACGGCCTGGTGGCCGGGGCCACCGGCACCGGCAAGACCGTGACCCTGCAAGCCCTGGCCCAGGGGCTGTCGGACGCTGGGGTGCCGGTCTTCGCCGCCGACGTGAAGGGCGACCTCTGCGGGATCGCCGCGCCCGGCGCGCCCAACGAAAAGATGCTGGCCCGGGCGGCGGCCATGAATCTGGAACTGCACCCGGCCGCGGCGCCGGTGGTGTTCTGGGATCTGTTCGGCGAGCAGGGCCATCCGATCCGCGCCACGGTCTCGGAGATGGGACCGCTGCTGATCTCCCGGATGCTGGAGCTCAACGACGTTCAGGAGGGGGTGCTGTCGGTGGTGTTCCGCGCCGCCGACGCCGAGGGCCTGCTGCTGCTGGACCTGAAGGATTTGCAGGCCGCTCTGACCTACACCTCCGACCACGCCAAGGAGCTGGGTGCCAAGTACGGCAACGTCTCGGCCGCCACCGTGGCCACCATCCAGCGCAAGCTGCTGACCCTGGAGGACCAGGGCGGGGCCAATCTGTTCGGCGAGCCGGCGCTGAAGCTTTCCGACCTGATGCGCACGGACGGCGCGGGGCGCGGCTATGTGAACATCCTGGCCGCCGACAAGCTGATCGCCAGCCCCAGGCTCTACGCCACCTTCCTGCTGTGGCTGATGAGCGAGCTGTTCGAGGAGCTGCCCGAGGTCGGCGACCCCGACAAGCCCAAGCTCGCCTTCTTCTTCGACGAGGC
The DNA here is from genome assembly GCA_043749525.1 of Phenylobacterium sp. Lineage (GTDB taxonomy): Bacteria > Pseudomonadota > Alphaproteobacteria > Caulobacterales > Caulobacteraceae > Phenylobacterium. The sequence continues at coordinate 3,392 of JAYVDG010000382.1, read as the reverse complement.
CCACCTGCTGTTCCGCGACGCCCCCAAGCCGCTGCTGGAAAAGGTCGAGCAGGTGGTGCGCCTGATCCGCTCCAAGGGGGTCGGCGTCTATTTCGTCACCCAGAACCCGGCCGATATTCCCGAGACCGTGCTGGGCCAGCTTGGCAACCGCATCCAGCACGCCCTGCGGGCCTATACGCCGGTGGAGCAGCGGGGCCTGAGGGCTGCCGCCGACAGCTTCCGCGCCAATCCGGCCTTCGAAACCGCCGAGGCGATCCAGGCGCTCGGGGTGGGCGAGGCCCTGGTTTCCATGCTGGACGAGAAAGGTGCGCCGAACATGGTGCAGAAAACCCTGATCCGACCGCCCAACTCCCGGCTCGGACCCCTGACCCCGGCCGAGCGGACGGCGGTGATGGCCGCCAGCCCCGTGCACGGCCTCTACGACCAGGCCCAGGACCGGGAATCGGCCTTCGAGAAGCTGGCCGCCCGTGCCGCCGCCGCCCAGGAAGCCGCCGCCGCCCCGCCTGTTTCGCAACGCCGGGCCGAACCGGCGCAGCCCTGGGGCGACGAACCTGCCGCGCCGGCCCGCCGTCCGGCGGCGCGCGCCTCCAGCCGCCAGTCCATGGGGGAGACCTTCGCCAAGCAACTGCTGCGCACCGTGGCCAGCACCGCGGGACGCGAGATCATGCGCGGCCTGATGGGCAGCCTGAAGCGCAGCCGATGAGTGCGGAACGCACGCTCGAGGCCATCACCGCCGAGCTCGGCGCCCTGGCCGACCGTCCCTCCACGGCGCTCTCTCTGGCCCTGATCGGCCAGCCGGGGTCGCGCTGGCGGATTCCGACGCCCGCTGGAGTGATCGACCTCGACGCCTTCGACCGCAACGTGGCGAGGATGGCGGCGCGGGCGCGCGCGGCCGGCCTGGCCCTGCGGCCCCACGCCAAGTCGCACAAGTGCGCGGCCCTGGCGCGGCGGCAGATCGCGGCCGGCGCCGTCGGCGTCTGCTGCGCCAAGCTCGCCGAGGCCGAGGCGCTCTCGGCGGCGGGCATCCGAGGTATCCTGATCACCTCGTCCCTGGCGGGACAGCCGTCGGCGGCGCGCGCCGCCGAGCTGGCCGGGATCGATCCGGACTTCGCCATCACCGTCGATCACCCCGATGGCGCGACCGAGATCGGCCAGGCGGCGCAGGCGGCGGGCGTCACTTTGCGCGTGGTCATCGATGTGGACCTGGGCATGGGCCGCACCGGCGTTTCCAGTGTCGAGCAGGCGGTGGCGGTGGGGGCGGCGATCGCGGCCCAGCCGACGCTGAGGCTGATCGGGGTGCAGGGCTATGGCGGCCACTGGCAGCACATGAGCGGCGCCAATAAGCGCACTGCGGCGGTGGCCGATGGGATCGTGAGGCTGTCGGATGTGGCCGCGGCGCTGCGGGCCCAGGGTCATGAGATCAGGCTGGTCACGGGCGGCGGCACCGGCACCTTCTCCGCCGACGCGGCGCAGGGCGTGCTGAACGAGATCCAGGCCGGGTCCTACGCCTTTATGGACCTGGAATACCGCGAGGCCCTGGGGACCGACGACGACGGCGCCTTCGAAACCAGCCTGATGGTCCAGGGGCGGGTGATCAGCGCCAACGCCGAGCGCTGGGTGACGGTTGATGCGGGCCTGAAGGCCTTCGCCACCGATGGCCCCATGCCCGAACCGCTGGGTGAGGCCTGGGCCGGTTCAAGCTACCGTTTCTTCGGTGACGAGCATGGGATGGTGACGCGGCCCCGGCACAGAACCGTGACGCGGGGCGAGCGGGTGGAGTTCACGGCGCCGCACTGCGACCCCACGATAGATCGCTATGACCTGCTACACCTGGTGCGCGGCGACGTCCTGGTTGACCTTGTGCGGGTCGAGGGACGCGGCGCCTCGCAGTAGAGCGCCTATTTTGGCGGGGTCTCGTCGGCCGGGGCGTCCTTGAAGGCTTCCTTCACCTCATCCTCGGTGATGCGCGCCTTGGGGTTGCCCGGTTGGCCGAGGTTCTGCTCCTCGGTGCCGTCGCCCATCACGCCGGGTTGCGAGCCGTCGTTTTTCTGGTCTTTGGTCATCGTGCGCGCCTTTCGGGCTTTCGTTGTCTGAGGACAACGGCTCCCTTTTAGGTCTGTTCCGGCCAGGCGCTTTGGCTCAGATCAAATCGACGCACCCAGATCCAGACGCGGCTGCAACTGTAATGCTAGGGCTGCGGCGGACGCAGGACCCGGGGGCCGAGGTTGGCCATCACCGCCCGCGCGTCGAAGGCGTGGGTGTCGCCTTCGGGCTTGGCGCCCCTGTGCATCACCACCTCGGCGCTGGCCTCGAACTTCTCCACGGTGCGGACGTCCATGCTGTCGCCCCAGAAGGGGTCGCCGAAGAAGGGGTCCCAGGAGCGCCAGCCGTAGCCCGCGCCGTAGTAGCGCCAGGACGGACGCCAGAAGCCGTAACTGGGGCCGTACCAGGGCCGATAGAAGGGATCGGCCTCGACATAGGTCTGGGCGTTGCGGTCGGTCTGGCGGTCCACCACGGTGAACCAGTCATAGCCCTGGGCGACGGTCAGCTCGGCGGCGCGGTAGAGCAGGTAGCCCTCCACCGTCTCGCGCGAGGTCAGGCTGTTACCGGCGAAGTTCACGCGGAAGCGGTCGGCCTCCAGGCGCACCTCGGAGAAGCCGCCAGAGGTGGCCTGGCCGCGGATATTGGGCTGGTAAGGGGTGGCGGTGGCGCAGGCCCCGAGCGTGGCCAGCAGCAGGGCGCTGGCGGCGAGGGCGGCGTATCGGCGGGTCATGTCTGGGGCCCTAATGAAGCGTCTGGAACATACCAGCCGAACAGATGGGCTTTATTTTGGTTGCAGCCAAGGATTTGATGTCAAAGTCGAAATGCGAAAAAGTCGGGGCGCGCCCGCCTTGAAATCAGGCGCGCCCCAGGTTTTTCCTCGGGGGAGGAAACCCGCACCGACGCTGGGGAGCGCCGGGTCAGGATCTGGTCAGGCCAGGAGCCTGTCAGGGTCAGATGAAATCATCTGACCCGTTAGAAAAGCTCCTACTCAAAGTGGGGATCAGAATTCCTCCCAAGCCTGGGTCTTGTGCTGGGTGGCCGCGCCACCGCCGAAGTTGGCGCGAATCTTCTCGGCCATGCGGCGCGGCGGGGAGGCCGCGGGACGCGAGTTCGGGCCGGCCGCCTGGGGGCGGGAGGCGCGCGGCGGAGCGATGTCGGCGCCGGTGCGGAAGTCGCCCATCAGACGGCGCAGTTCGACAGCCTCGCCGTTCAGGGCGTGGGCCGCGGCGGTGGATTGCTCCACCATGGCCGCGTTCTGCTGGGTCACCTGGTCCATCTTGTTGACCGCGGCGTTGACCTCGTTGAGGCCGACAGCCTGTTCCTTGGCCGACGCGGCGATCTCACCCACC